>JAAEQG010000378.1 GCA_024231775.1 bacterium | reverse complement strand
TCCTGTCAAGGGGGTTTTGGGCACCCCTTCCAGGGGTGGGGAACAGACTCACGCCTGCCCGTCCTCGTATGCACCTCCCCCCACCAGGGGGAGGTTGGGTGGGGGTTGCACAGTCTGCACTGCCGGTCGATGTGCGCCTGCACACCCTCCCCAAGCCCCTCCCTGCCAGGGAGGGGAGTCCGACAGGCCGAGCCGCGGATCAACACGGATTGAGAGACACCTCCATCCGTGTTGATCCGTGTTGATCCGCGGCCGGATCCTCTCTGCGCTATGGATGTCCTATGGCCTTGCGGGCTTGTCGAGCAAGTCCGTGGTGTCACGCCCGGCGGTTGATGCGCGGATCACGGACGCGCTTCCGCCGCCGCGTCGATCTCCGCCAAAAAGCGCCGACACTGGCGCCGTAGATCCGGGTGACGTACCGGTGACTGAAGCAGCCGCCGGGCTCGGTCGAGCTGATCGGTGCTGACTAGAGAATCCGCCAGCGCCCGGATCACCTCGAAGCCTTCCGGTGCGGTCACCTGCCGAGCCGCCACGCTCAGGTGGGCGATCGCAGCCTCGTGTCTGCCCAGCAGATTGGCGGCGAGTCCCACATAGCGATGCACGGCTGCGGGGGCGACTCCGGTCACCGCCATGTACGTCTCGCCCAGATCGATCATCTCGCGCGCCAAGTCCAGGTCCGCATTCGTCCGGTAGGAGATCAGACGCCCCCGGCAGCACAGCACCTTCCAGGAAAAGCGCAAGCGCCAGATCGAATAGGGCGGTACCGCCCGTTGGGCGATGACCAGCAGTCGTTCAGCCTCCGCGTACTCGCCCTCGGCCATCGCCGCCTCGCCCACCATGGCGCTGATGGGGAAGTGGCCGCCGCGATGTGCATGCGGATTCTGCCAACGCCGCACGGCGTCCAGCTCAGCCGGGCTCATCTGGGCCTCGTACTTGGCGCAGATGGCTTCGAAGCGTTCGAGAGCGGCGGTATTATTCCTGCGGTAAAAGGGAGCCCGCAGCAGACTGACCATCCGGTGAGCAGTGCCGTAGCGGTCGAAACGGCTGTTGCCCAACCGCCGGACGTAAGTCTGCCACGTCGACAGCTTCGCCGCCTCGGCTGGGTCAACGTGGAGCGGTTCGGCCAGCTTGCTCATCGTCCGCAGGAGCGTTTCGGCGATCAGCGCCTGGCCGCGCAATGAGGGATGAACGTGATCGTCCATCAGCTCCCATCCGATGGCCCCTCCGGGGCTCGCCTGCCGAAACGCCGCTTCCAGATCGCAGAGCAGTGCTCCGTCTTTGGCTGCGCGGCGCACTGCCTCGTTTAGAGAGTTCGGTGCGCGCCAGGGCATCGTATCCAGGTCCTTGGCCTGCGTGTATTCCTCCGACGCCTCAGCGTGGCGATCGAGGGCGGTCAGAGAGCGCCCGCGCCAGAAGTGCAACGCGGCGGAATGTTCATCCAGAGACCGTGCCGAGTCGAACGCAGCCAGAGCCATCTCCGCGTCGGCGTTCAGTGTCGCTCGGCCCTGTTCCAGCAGGTTCTCGAACCGGGCGCGTTCCTGCTCGGGAAGCGGTGCGGACACGTCTTCGCCAATCGGAGCCAGGTCGCGTTCGTTGGCGGGCAGCGTGCATACCACAACCGGCACACGAGCGTTTCGACATGCGTGGGCCATCCGGGTGAGGTGGTTCTCCAGGTTGTCCGCGGCGGCAGTCCGGCGGCGGTCGTCCGGCCCGAGTTGTTGGTCGGCGATAACGCGTTCCATCAGCGGGCGGGTGTCTTCCCCGCTGCCTGGCTTCCCCTCGGGCCGCGTGGCGACATCCGTCAGCCACTGGACCAGGGCAAACCGCCGAGCGAAGCGGAAGACGCGCATCGCAGTTGTGGAACTGCCAAAGGAATGCACCGACGCGACGCCGTGAGCACCGTAGAACTCGTTGTTACCGCTGTAGAGGATCACCAGGTCCGGGTCGAGCCGCAGCACCTCGTCGAGGATGTACATCACCGGGAAGCTGGCGATCGCCGTGGTGCCCAGGTTCAACACCTCGACCTGACGCTCCGGCCACAAGTCCCCGAGCATGGTTTCCAGGAAGGAAGAAGCTGCCAGCATGCGCAGGTGCGGATAGCCGCGGGCCGCCGATCCCCCAAGCATGAAGATGCGCACGGTGTCCGGTTCCTTCGGCACGGTGAAGACCTGCTCCTCCATGCTCCCGGGGGTGGTGAGGTTCTGGAAGAAGAAGGTGCTTAATCCGGGCTGGTTGCTGCCGACGTAGGTACGGCCCTGGTGGGTTCCCAAAACGCGCAAGACAGGGGGGTACCCGCCATAGCCGTTGCACCGGCAGATGGCCTCGCCAATCAGCAGCGGAACCAGCGGTACCCCCAGGGCGATGAGCCGGAAGGCCCATCGGCGCCGTCGAGATACGGCCGGCCTGCCGCCAGCCTCCGACTCGCCCACCATTTCTTGTTCCGGAGAATTCGCTTTCATAGCCGCGGTGCTTCCTCTTCTCCTCTCCCCCCACCGGCTACTTTGCGGGCCCAGGTCGTCGTGGGGATTATCGGGAAACTCTACCGTTCACACCAGGGGAACTCGACCGCCGCAGCGCGCAGAGAGCGGGCGAGCCATCATGCAACGGCCCGCCCGCTTAGCTTGTCGTCTCGTCCGCTCAAAGTCGCCAAAGCGACTCGCGAACTCTCTAGCGGCGACGCAGCAGCGCCAGTACGCCAAAGCCCAACAGGGCCAGCGTGCCCGGCTCTGGAGTGATCACGCCGGTGAACACGTCCACCTGGAACGTCACCAGCTCGTCCGCCACGGTGGTCTCAAAGGGGGAGTTGTTGGCGTTGACGCCGCGCGCGTCATGGCCAATGGCGTCCCAAGTGCCCGACTCGATGGCTTTCCACACGTAGCTGCCCGGAGTCGTGATGGTGCCCTGCACCTCGTAGATGCCCCCGCCGAGCGGCGACATGTTCCAACCGACATCGGCGTTGTTCCAGCCATTGAAGTCGCCGACCGCCTGCCACTGATGGCCGGGATCATAGTCCAGCCCGATGCGCTCGGTCTCGCCGTACCACCCATCCTCGTACGCGTTCGTGTCATAGGAGATGGTGACGTTGCCGCTGCCATCAGTGTACAGCCAACTGTTGCCTGGCTCGGGCCAAGCATCGTCCCAGGTCCCGTCAGTGATCTTGAACTCGTGACGTTCGTCGGCGCCGAGGGTCACGTCCAGGGTGTAGATGCCACCGCCCTGATCGACCATGGGATTCGCGCCGGCATCCCAACCGTTCCAATCCGACGCAACGCTGGGGACCGCCATCGCCGGCGTAGCCATCAGGCAGATGGCCAATAGTCCAACAACTACTCTCATTTTTCCTGCTCCTTTCGAAAGACATTCCGGAATGCGTTGAGTACCCTACGCGCCCGTTCCGCTCCGTCCGACACCCCCGGGTAGTCCGCCCGTGGTGCACTGGTGCCAGCGGTCGTCACCGACGCATAACCTTCGCTTCCACACTCGAACAACCGTGTCGACACACCATCACCCAACCAGCGCGCACGCCCTGGTGGACCTCGATGCGCCGGACACCCGACGTCGCTCTCTCTCGTCTCTCTCTGGGAATCCCTGCGAGGCGTGATACGTAAGCGCTCCTTCCCTCCACCACAGAACGCTCAATTCACCTCAATACCAATTCTACCACGGGCGTGACCTCCACCGCAAGGCAGAAAAACAGGAAACTGGCCAATAGGCGGGGGTTGTCGCCCAAGCCAGCACCACATGCGGGGTGCATTCGCCGGATCTGCCCCCAACCAACCCAACGAGCGGCATCTGCGTCCAGGAATGGGTATGGAGCGGGTGAGACAGGCGCGGCAGCCGGTCAGGCAAGCCAGGAAACCCCGATCCACATGCCGTGGGAGGCGCCTAACCCCCGAGTTTCGCCTGGAACGACCCCACGTCCGCCAGGTCAATGTCCCCATCGCCGTCGAAATCGAACGGGGTACACCCCCCCGCCGGTGGACCGCCGCCTGGACCGGTAACGCACGGGGGGAACTCCGCGTAGTCCGCCAGATCCACGTCCCCGTTTCCGTCCCAGTCGCCGGGAATGTCCAGGCTCACGATGACGTGCTGATCGCCGGGGACCAGGGTCAGGTCCGGGCTCAGGCCCAGGTTGCCGTATCCACCGCCCAGCCCCGGAAGCCACTGGTTGCCCACGCTCCCGCTGGAGCGCACGAGGTAAGCAGCCATCCCGAGGTCCCCGTTCGGCCCACCCGTGACGCCGATGTAGGCGTAGGGAACGAACATGTCGAACCCGTGCAAGGCAGTTGCAGCTCCGGAGGCGTCCGTAGCGGTCACCCCGAGGTTGTTGGTGTTGTTCAGGGCGATCTGCATACCGTTGGGGTTCGTCCCGCCGGAAAGGAAACCGTCGCCGTCGTTGACCGTGCCATTCCCGCGATAGGTCTTGGTCGTCGCCCCGGCGCTGGGTAGGGTGAACTGATCGACGTAGATGGTGCCGGACCAGGCGTTGGTGAAGACCAGGTGATCCGGCTGGAACCCGGCGTCAAACTCC
>JAAEQG010000377.1 GCA_024231775.1 bacterium | reverse complement strand
TATCGGCCGTTCTGCCGGAGCATGAGTCGGCGGCACGCTCTTGGTAGGAACTGCTGTTGCAGTAGTGAATACCGCCGTTAACGGCCACGCCTCAGTGTCATTGAACCTCCACAGCCACAAACTAACAGTAATCGCCGCAGCAACCCCGAAGAGTACCGCCGTGTGGAGTTGTCTGGGCCGCTTCGGTTGGGCGATCGATTCGTGCGCCTCGCTCCCGGCCCCCAACAACCGGCTCGGCAAGATGTTGCTAACAGCTACACCGTTTTCGTCAACTTACTGCGGTGTCGCAATCGGTACTACATCGGGCCTGTTTGGCTCGCCGTCGTGCTCGAGAACCCGCCTCAGCTGCGCACAAAAGGCGCCTACCGAGGCGAAACGCTCTCTGGCCTCCCAGGCCACCGCCTTGAGTAACACCGGTTTAACGGCCTCTGAGCATTTCAACTCAGCTATGAAACGCTTCGCGTCGCGTATCACCCGGGTTGGCAGATCTCTCCCGCAGATAGCAAAGATGGCAGTCATGCCGAGGGAGTACACATCCGCCGCCACACCAGCCTCCTTGGGATTGTCAAGGGCTTCCGGGGCTGCATAGAGGAAAGTACCCAGCATGCCTGCAGTGCGCGTACCGCCCGTAGTGTCAGCGGCCCAAACAAGATCGAAATCGGTCAGCAGCGGTTGGTTGTTCCCGTCAAGCAGGATGTTGGCTGGCTTGACGTCACGATGGATCACTGCCGCAGTATGGGCATACTCCAGCACCTTCCCTATCGCCAGTACGATGCGCAGTCGTTCATCAATGGGGATTCGTTGGCCAAGAACAGCCTGCCGAAAATCACCTCCCTCGGCCCAGGCCATGACAAAAAACTGCCAGCCATCATCCTCCAACGCCGTTTCGACAACCCGAACCACCCCCGGATGTTGCAGCTCGGCCATCTTGCGTGCGCCGCGGGAAAAACGCTCACTTGCCCGGGGGTCCTGGGCCCGGTCGCCGCGCAGCACCTTGACCGCCACATCCCCACCACTCTTCAGGTCAACCGCCTTCCATACGATTGCATAACCGCCGCTCCCGATCTGTTCGATCAACAGAAAGCGGTCACCATGCAGCATGTCCCCGGGCCTTAGCTGACGTCCTCGCCGAATCTCGCGGCGTAAGCTCAGAATCTCCTCCTCCACCGCCCTGGTCGACTGACCGGCGTTTGCCAACAGTTCCTTCCGCCGATAGGCCTCGGCCAGCATCGCCGACATTTCCCGGCCGACCACGGGTTTGATCTTCTCTGAGCCGGGCGGCGGAGCCAAGGGTGACAGACCTTCTCGGCCAACCTCGTACACCTCCAGCGGCTCCGTCACACCCTTGAGCAGGTACCGCCCATGGGCCAGCCACTGCAGCCCTTCGTCGCCCACTGCCGCCCGTCGCGCGAGCATGAAGGCAGCCCGCGTCAGCAGGGTCTGACCAGCAAGTGCGAGCGACATGATCCGGGCCGCGATCTGCTTGGCCAGGCCTTCAACCTCCAGCGGCTTCGCACCTCCTGCAACATCCGCGGCAGGAGTTACGATCAACACCGCCTCGCCGAGATGGATACCAACCCGAAAGCCGAGATCAATAGCCACCTCCTCTGAAAGTATGCGCATCGCCTGGTGAAAGGCCAAGGCATAACGTACCGCGTTGATCGGCCGATCAAAGAGAACGAGGAAACCGTCTGTCCGATCGGCCTCCTGCCCTTCATGGTCACGCATCAGATCCCGGGCCAGACGATCATGGCGATGCCAAACATCGGCCATCCGCCCATCGCCAACCTGTTCCACAAGACGAGTGCTGTCTTTGAGATCACTGACCAGGAGAGTCTTGATCTCCGCATCTGGAACGTTTCCCATTCAACCCCCAGGCTGGCGTTGTCCTCACTAACCGCGCGACCTCCTCCGGTTTCCCAGCGAGGTTCCTGCTTGCCATCCATTATACCGGACTCCCTTCGGAAAGGAAGCAGCGCGTAGCTGGCGAGCTGGCGGGTGCAATTGGAAGTGTTACCGACGCACCGGCTTGGGTCCTCTGGGGAGCGATTTGCTCAGAGGTTAAGCCTGTGGTGCGTCGTGCAGAGGTCTGGGACCAGGTGGGGTCGGGTCGCCCGCCAAACCCAGTGAATCCCAAGCCGAAAATTGTGGGGTAGGCATCCTGCCTGCCGGGCGGGGGTGGGAAGAAGGTCACCCGCCAAAACCCGATGAATCCCTGGACGAGATTACCCAAGTCCAGGAGGGCGAGCCGACGTCAATCCAGCGCGGCCATTGCGTAACGGTCCGGATGCTGCTGTCCCTTCGAGGGTTATGCGAAACTGCGCCTGGAGCCCGATGTCCGGAGCCCGGAGGGCGGCATATGGTAGCCTCGGGTGTAAACCCGTGGTGGAGCTTCGACTCTATACGACGCCCTACAGAGTTTCGCAACGACTCCAAACCAGCGGCGCGGGGGATCATCGGGTTTTGCGAGCGACCTTCCTCCCACCCCCGCCACACCGCCACGGGTTTACACCCGAGGCTACCAATATGCCGCCCTCCGGGCTCCGGGCTCCGCGCTACGG
>JAAEQG010000376.1 GCA_024231775.1 bacterium | reverse complement strand
GAAGACGTCGAAGTGGACCTTGACCTTGGGGTCCATCTGGTAGGTTTCGTGGTGGTTGTAGTACCAGCCGAGGTACTCGGAATCGCCGCCGCCCTGGGTGGTGATGAGGTAGCGGTTGGCGAGGTTGCCGATCGCCATGGCCTTGTCACGGGGTTTGGTCTTGTCGCCGGCCTGGGCGTCCATGCGGACCCATCCATAGTGGGGCAGGTACACCTCGGGCCAGCGGTGGAACACGTCGTCGAGACTCGCATCGTCACCTCGGACGACATAGGCTCCCACGTAGCGGGCCGGCACCCCCGTCGCCCGGCACAGCGCAATGAAACAGAAGCTGTATTCGGAACAGGAGCCCGTGCCGCGCTGCAGGACGACCGGTGCGGTGTTCCAGCCTCCCTCCAGCTTGTATACCAGCGTGTCCCCGACGTAGTTGAAGATCCGCCGGGCGATCGTATAGGGATTCGTCTCGTCGCCCGCCAACTTCCGGGCCAGCTTGGCCATGTACGGGGCCCGCATCTGATACTTGGTCCCATCGGCCGTGTAGCGGTCCCGGATGGCCTGGGGGATGTCGTCCAGCGTGCCGCAACGGTCGGGGAAGATGAAGTAGCGGATCGCTGAGAT
>JAAEQG010000375.1 GCA_024231775.1 bacterium | reverse complement strand
GAACCCCAGGTCTCCCGCCCCAAGAGATCCCAGCCCCGGAGGGGCGGCATATTCCGGGCATACTCGCCGGACCATATGCCGCCCCTCCGGGGCTACGACCCTGCTGAGTGCGAGGCATGAAGCTTCGATGATCAACCCCAGACTCTGAATCGTGGATGGCGGGTGGGTTTTATTCGCCTTGGTAGAACTTCCGCCATCTTGATACCGCACGACCAGACGGAATGGACTGGATTATTACTTTACAGTCCCTAGCCAGCCTCCTCCCTCTGTAGACGCAGCGCGATTGGCCGCTTGCATCGGAGACGAAAAAAAATCGTCTTGTTCGCGATGACTTCCTCCCAGCGAGGGACTGCTCGCCCTGCGGCCGCGATCCGCCGAGGTTTGCCGGACGCGGCTCTTCGACCGTAGTCCGGTAGTTGCCCGCCGGGGCCCCCGGCTCCGCAGCTCGGACCTCCAGCCGGTAGTCCCCCGGCACCTTCACCACCGGCACCACCACCACCGCCTCCACCCGGCCGATGGGGCTATCCACCGCAAAGACCAGGGTGCCGTCGGGAGCGGAAAGATCCACGGCCACGTCAACGCCCTGCTGGTCGACCACCACCCGGACGAACTGGTCGGGCGCCAGCGCCAGCGGGTAGGAGTGAGAACCCCCGCTGGCGAGCTCCCTGGTCATGTCAGTTCCGAACGCGAGTCGTTCTACTTCTTCCATCGCCTTCTCCTCTCCAGCGGGTCCGCAGCGTAGCGCAATCCCCGTCAGCAGGGCCACCGCAACCGCTGTCCGAGGAAGCAACCGTTTGTTGGAAGCACACGCCATCATCGAGATGAGCCCCTTTCAACGCCGGACGCCTTCCTCGGCCGCCCCCCACCTCATTAGCCAGCTTCCCGATACTAAACGCGAG
>JAAEQG010000374.1 GCA_024231775.1 bacterium | reverse complement strand
TCCGGGCCATCGGACAGCCGCAAGAAATCCATCCGCTGCACCGGTCGAGTAAATCGCGCCACGTTCTCCCCCACCAGGTAGCTCACGCCGTCGTAGGCCACCCGATCAGGGATAGCCCGGCGGCGGCGACGGCCCAACTCGCCCAGGGAGAGCAGGCCCATGTCCGTCTGGCCCACCCCAACGACGGAGGGGATGACGACCACCCGCAGCCCCTCGGGACTGACCCAGACCAACTTGAAATTACCAAACCCCGGATCAATACCAATGTAATACCACATTTGCGCCTCCTGAATAGTTGATAGATTATGGCCGCGTCCTCGCGCGGCATCAGCAAGATCGTTCATCCTTCCTCGATCGCGGATAGCCCGCTATCCCAGGGATGCCTTGACCAATACGACGTCTCTTTCATCGACCACCGGCCCATTGGATGCTCCGCCGGATAGTTCGACCTCGACGTCCACCGGCTCGCCCTGGTCAATAATGTGTTGCCTGACCCTGCGCCGGGCCGGTGCGACCGCCCCGCCGCTCCTGATCGCCCCGGCGTTGACCAGGTATGCCTCGACCGCCGCGACCAACCTGTTCGCTCCCCATACGCCGAGGGCGACGAACAAGAAAAACAGAGCCCAGGGTCCGTAAAGGATGAGCGGACGCCACGTC
>JAAEQG010000373.1 GCA_024231775.1 bacterium | reverse complement strand
TCTGCCTGGACCACCAACGCCGGCCGCGGCTTGATGGTGCGCAGATCCGAATGCGGAAACCGCACCAGTAGCACGTCACCGCGGGTGTAGCTTGGCGGCGTCATAGTCGTCGTAGATCGCCATCTCCGGGCTGTCCCAGTCCGCGGCGAAAGTCGCCAGACGGGCTCGCACTTCGGCTGCCTGGGCCGGATCCACGTCGCCGGCACTTGAGCCGGATGCGGTGGCCTCCAAGAGGGTCACGATAACGGGCGTTGGCTCATCCACGTCACGGGGGACCTCCGCAAGCTCGACGGTGCCGTCGCGGTAGACGCCTTGGATGCTTCTCAGCATGCTCGGTACCTCCTCGAATCAGCTGCATTATACCCCGAATCCTCCCCTGCCTCCGGTGCGTGGGGCTGCGGTGCGTCCATCCGTTGCTCCATCGCCGGCATCTACGGGGTCGCCCGAGCGCCGCCGGCGGCGTTGCGGCTCCCGCCGGAAACGAGCGCCTTCGGCGGCCCCGGCGGCCAAGCTCGGGCCATCGGGACTGTCGGCTACCTTCCGATCGTCGGGTCCCTGCCTGGGGAGACCATCTCAGGCGAGCTCCCGTGCCTCCCATCGCCTCGGACTCTGGACTCTGCCGGCTCACGGGCGTAGACACCGGCAGTACCGGCGATCTTGGCGGTGGACTTGACCGCGATCTCCTGGTAAGCTACGCCCGTCGGGAGCAGGGGACTTGCACGAGATGACTGGCAGCCGGCCCGTGGGTAAAGCGGGCATTACGGGTTGATTCGATCGGACCCGATGCGGGAGTGCTCCCCAGGCGGTGGAGCCCACGGCTCGCGGGCGCCGCCCCGACTGGATACACGTATTCGCGCAGGAGGAAAACCATGGCAGCCCCAGACTGGTTAGGTTCCATCGTAGCCATCGGCGGTCCCGCAGTGTCGATCCTTGGAGCGGTCGCTTCCGCCACCTTTGCCTTTCTGACACTTTCTTTGAACAAGCAGGTTCGCCGCGCCGAAGCCCATCGGGGAATCAACTCCCTCTACGATAAGTTGATGGATTATCGGACATCAAATCCGAAAGTGCTCGGACTGAGCCGCGGCTGGCGGCGCGAGTACTTCACGTCGATCTATGAGCAGAAGACCGGGCAGGACCGAGAATGGGCGATATATTATACCTATGTCGAGCTGTGCCTCGGCTTCTGCAACGTGGTTCTGTACAATTGGCACCAACGCCTCCTCGACCGCCAAGCCTATGAAGATCATTTCAAGCCCCTCATCAAATTAATCATGACCGAACACCACCCGATTCTCCGTGACCTGCTTCGCGATGGGAAGTACAT
>JAAEQG010000372.1 GCA_024231775.1 bacterium | reverse complement strand
TGGCTGACAGCACTGAGAACCGCGCTTTTAGTATTATCGGCTGTTCTCGTCCGAACCCTCAAGCTCAACTGACCGGCCTTCAGCCCCTCTCGGGTCCGTCCCCTCCCCGCAGACTTCGCCGGTCAGGTCTTCCGCAGTGGTAAGCTGGGCTGTTCCGCAAGGGAGAACGAGGATGCCCACCGCCCCAGGGGCTCGCGGCACAGTGCTGGGAGGTTATGCAGGCTTCTGGTCGGCAGGAACGAAGGTCATTTGGCCGCGGTCTTTGACCACCCCGGGAAAACGCAGGGCACAACTGTGCATGACCACCCAAACGCCCGGTTCCAGGATCCGGCAGGCGAGCAGCGCCTCGGTGACGTTCTGCACCGCATCGGTATCCCGGAATTCGTAGGGTCGCATGGCCCCGGTCAGCACGATCGGTTTCTCGTTGTCCGGGAGGTTTGCGTGGAGGTACTCGCCGGTCCGGGCCAGTGTGTCGGTCCCGTGGACCAGCACAAGCGCGTCGTTCTGCCGCACAGCCGCTTTGACCGCATACAGAATCGTCTGCCGGTCCGCGTCATCGATATCGAGCGAGTCCTTGGACATGACCGGGACATGGCGGATCTCGATCCCGGGGTGGCGCAGGCTACCCAGAATGCACTGCAAGACCGGCCCGACGTTGGCCAGCGTCCCGTCGGACTCGTTGTAGGTCTTCTCGATGGTCCCACCGGTGGTGAGGATCGCCACGCGCATTTCCAGATCATCCATAGCACTTTTCGAGACCGCAGCCAGTATATCCTGAGAACTCACCCCAGCCAGCGCCGCACGGATCGGCCCACCTCGCTCGGCAACGGCGGGTGACCGGTTGAAACGGAGCAGTCCTCTCTGGTAAGCTGGGATGTTCGTAGCCCATCGCCGCCGGGGTGGATGCAAGGCGCGGAGCGGGCTACACCACTCAGGAGTTAGTACCATGACCCGCGCGATGACCATATTCGTTCTGCTGCTACTTTGCGGGTGCTCCGGGCTCAAGAAGGCGGTGGCGGAAATCACTCCCGAGCCCGGTTCCGAACCGGTCTGGCATGACGCTCGGAATCTGGGCATCGAGGGCCGGGGCTGGACCGACACGGACCGTTTCTACAACCGTCTCCCTTCGCGAGCCAAGTCCAAGGTCCCGGAGGCGGTGTGGGATCTGAGCAGGCGGACCGCCGGGTTGGCGGTGCGCTTCGTCACTAACTCGACCCGGATCAGCGCCCGCTGGGATGGCGGCGGGGCGATGAATCACATGGCTGCCACCGGAAACAGCGGGCTGGATCTCTACGTGCGCCGAGATGGTCGATGGGAGTTCTGCGCCGTAGGCCGCCCGCAACTCTCGCAGACCACGGCAACACTCGTCAGCGGTCTCCCTGCGGATACGCGCGAGTATCTGCTCTACTTACCACTGTATAGTGGAGTAACCGAGTTGGGGATCGGAGTGGACGCTGGGGCGTCCATCGAGAAGGCGGCCGCGCGCCTGCCGGGCAAAGACCGGCCGATTGTCTTCTACGGCACGTCGATCACCCAAGGCGGATGTGCCGCCCGCGCGGGGATGGGTCACACCGCGATGCTCGGGCGTTGGCTGGACCGCGAGGTCATCAACCTGGGCTTCTCCGGAGCGGGCAAGATGGAGCCGGAGCTGGCGGCTCTGCTCGGCGAACTTGACCCGTCGGTCTACGTGCTCGAGTGCCTGCCGAACATGACCCTCGAGATGGTCCGGCAGCGCGTGGAACCTTTCGTCCGATTACTCCGTCGAGATCGTCCACAGACGCCGATCCTACTGGTGGAGAGTCCGTTCGGCAGCGCAGCCGGCGCGCATAACCAAGCTCTGCGAACGGCGTTTGATAGCCTCCGCGACGAGGGGATAGTCGGCCTGCACTACCTCCCGGGCGCGGATCTGCTGAAAGGTCCGGAAAATGGGACGGTTGATGGGGTACATCCCACGGACCTGGGATTCTATCGCATGGCGGTCGTCTACCGCCCGATGCTAGAGAAGATACTGACCGCCGGACAGTAGTGTGTCGGCGAATCATGGGGGATTGCGATCATGATGCTGAGTGCTCACCCGAGAACCGGAGCTAACCTCGCCTGGACAGTGGCGGTCGTCTGCGGAGTAGGCTTGGTCGGCGTCGCTCAAGGACAGAGTGTCCTGTACTCCGACGACTTCGACGCCGGCGTCTCGGCGGCCCAATGGACGCTGTTCAGCCACGCGGGCGACTATACCGCGGACTTTGCCTTCGACTACAGCGCCCCCGGGATACCCTCAGCCCCGAACTCGACCGGCGGTACCACCATCGGTTTGAAGTTCACCGTCAACAACAATGACGATATAGAGGCCACCGATGCGGTCAGCGCATACCCGACCGGACAGTCGTTCGACGGCAACCAGATGCTCAAGTTCGACATGTGGCTCAACTACAACAACGGTTCGGGCGGTGGCGTCGGCTCGACGGAGTTCGCTACCGCGGGCCTTAACCACGGCGCGACGCAGGTCGTCTGGGCGGACAACGTGAGCAGCAACGGCTGGTGGTACGCCGTTACCGGCGAAGGCGGTGCATCGGACGACTACCGAGGGTATGATGGGGGAACATTGCTCTTGCCTGCCAGCACCGCCTATGCCGCGAACGACCTGAACCACACCGCCGATTTCTACCAGAACCTCTTCCCCAACCCCACGTACGAAACCCAGGGTGCTCCGGGGAAACACTGGGTCGAGGTGGACGTCCGCTGGCTGAACGGCGTGCTCGAATGGCGGCTTAACGGAATGCTCATCACCATTCGCGAGCAGACCACCCCGCCCTCGGGCAACATCATGCTCGGGTACATGGATACCTGGCCGTCCATCGCCACGCCCGGCGCCGACAACTTTGTCGTCTTCGACAACGTGCGGGTGGAGGCTTTGGACTGTAACGCGAACGGAGTCGCCGACCGGCAGGACCTCGCCGGAGCGACCAGCCTGGACTGCAATGCAACGGGCATTCCGGACGAGTGCGAACCGATCGGCAACGGCGACTACGAGGTCGATGGCGATCGAGACCTGGCTGACGTAGCCAGCTTCGCCGATTGCCTGAACGGCCCGGAGGCGATCCCCGATCCCAGCGATCCGAATTGCACCGGCGCCTGCCAAGCCGCCTTCGACTTCGACGACGATTTAACGGTTGACCTGGACGACTTCGCCGATTTCCAGATGACCTACACCACCGGCCCGATTCCTCCGCGGCCTCAATCCGCTCCCACGGGAAGTCAGTTCATCTCCGAGGTGGCAGCCTTGGCTCGTGTCGATCGGGAGAACCGGGTACTGGCCGAGATCACCGGTGGCAACCTCCCCGGGTTCCTTCGCGAGTTTGTGGCGATCGACGTGAGCGCCAACATTGGGGGTACGCCCACCAACGCGACCTACTATGTCATGCCCGACTACCTGTGCGTCGGAGTGGATCGCGACTTCGTGCGCATGCCCACGTCGCCCCTCATCGCTCAGCAAATCGCGGATGCGTTCGACTGCCTGCTACCCACGCGCAAGATGGTCGATGACATCTATGACCAATCCGCGGTCAAGCTGGCTCCGCAACCGATCAGCCCCGCGACGGTCGACATCATGCTGGCAACGACGTTCTATCGACACCACGAGATCGTGGAAGGACAACGCGCCGGCCAAACCTTGGGAGCGCTGGTCGGCGGGATCAAGAAAGACGTAGTCGTGACGCCGCTGCTAGCCAGCAACCCGGGCAAGGTGGCCATCTACGGGTGGCATCAGCTCAGCGGAGTTCCCATTCAGCCGCTCTACCTGGGGCACGTGGACTGGTACATGGACTACAGTCACGGAATCCGCCTGGTGAAGCAACAGATGCTCGTCAACGGATCCGAGATCGCGGTGACTGACGTGCTCGCCGACCCAGACCTGCACGTCCTGCTGAGCGACGAAGGTGTCGTGAGCAACCCGCGCTACTGACCGACACCATGAGAAAACCGCCGCGACATGGGTCACGGCGGTTTGTGTTTGCGGAATACGTGGACGCAGCGCGCCGGCTACTCCGCCGCCGGCGACGGCTTGGTCTCGTTCTTTCGACCTGCCCGCGTCTTGGCCTTGGCGGGCCGCTTGGGTGTCACCTTCTTCTTGGCGATCTTCTCGTAGGCCTTCTTCTGTGCGGTCCGGGGAATTCTATCGAGCCTCTGCTTGAGCTCCTTGAACATGTCGTCGAACGGCCTCTTCAAGACCGCTTCTTCGCGCATGGCTGCCCCGCGCTTCTTGGGATCCCCGGCGCGAACCGCCTCGTCGAACCTCTTTGCGACAGCCTTGAACTCCTTGTCCTTGGAGGATTCGTAGTCCTTGGCCCGCTTCTTCATCTCCCGAAGGATCGAGTTGGCGGATTTCTCCTGACCGGTGTCCAACTTGTACTTGCGAATGAAGCCCTGCACGTACCGATCCCACAGGTGTTCGCGTCGATCGGTTGACGGCGCTTTAACACTTGTCGGCGGTTTCGGCCGAGGAGGTTCATCGGCCTTCTGTACGTGTTGCGGGAACATCGGGATTCCGGGGGACGGTTTGCCGTCGATGTACCCCTGGAAGTTATTGTTGATCTGGGCGAACTGCCCCTCCATCTCTCTGAGGTCATACTCGTGGAGGCGCTTCTGTTCATCACTGAGAATATCCCCCCACTCCTTATTGGCTTCGACGATGGCCTGCCTGGCCTTCTCCACCAGGGGAAGCGCGGACTGCCCGATGCGCTTGGCCGCCTGTAAATCGCCGGATGAGCCCGTCTCATCAAACCACTCCCCCTTGAGCTGCTGGCGAGCCAGGTCACGTACCAGCGGCCAGATGGCTTCCTCGTTCTCGTCGAGGAACTGGGTCACCCGCTCGTACATCATCTTGCGGGTGAACTCCGTCTGGTCGGCGTTGAGGTTATACCGCCGGGCTACGTTGTCCGCAGCCTGCTGGATCATCGAATCCACATGCCACATCTTGTAGACCTCGTCCCGAGCCTGTCGGGCCTCAGTCTTGGGGTTGGCACCAGTTTGCTGAACACCTGTGAGCACCACAAGACTCAGCACGAGACAATACAATCGACCGCGTGTCATCCATGAACCTCCATAGCAGAACTTAGCTCAACTCCCGCCCCCACCGATGTACCTGTCACCATCTATTATATCGCACACCAATTGTCCAGGTTGCAGTTGGTTTGGCCCTCAGCGAGTCCGTCGCCACCATCCTCTGCCGTGCTCTCGGCGCGGCAACGGAGGTGACCCACCTCTCCACACGGACGCTGCGCCGTAACTTGTTTCCTGAAGGCATCTTACGAGGGAGTTGCAGCGTCCCCGGAGAGGGCGGTCGGCCCGACCCCGCAGATCGCCTAACCCTGTCCGACAGTTCAATCCGACTGACTTTCCGCGGGGTTCGCGTCATCGGTGAGCTTCTGGATCCGCTCGAGGATCGGACGCTGCCGCAAAGCCAACTCCTTCCCGACCTGCTCCGAGGTGAGCGACCGCCGTTCCATGTCGTCGGCCACGCGGTGCAGCGTCCGAGCAAGCTTGCGCAACTCCGTAGCCAGCTCGGGGACCGCCGCACCGACCTCGATCATCCACCGGTCGTCCCGGCGGACGAGCTCCACCTCCTCAAGCGGGAGGCGACCGCCCACACTGATGCGCACGACCGCCCGGTCGCCGGTGAGATGCTCACTTACGCAGGTAACCTCTCGCGAGAACGGCCCCAACGCATTCGCCACCCCGGTTCGATCATAGGCGTCCGCGCTGCCCACCCCCACAGCTTCCGTGATGCGCGCCTTGAGCGACTCCCCCGCCGCTGTAAGTTCGTCCGCAGCCAGCAGATAGTCCGCCAGGGCTTCGCACTGCTCCGGGACCACAAACCGAGTCAGCTCCCGCAGGCGCCCGGCACGCCGAATCTCATGGGCGCGCCGCACGGTCTCCAGGGGGGTGAGCCGTTCGTCAGGAACCGGGGGGGGGATGGCGACCGCAGCCTCGACGGCAACCGCCGGACGCTCCGGAGGTCTCTCCGGTCGGCAACCGGATGACGGAACCAGTGCGCAGCTAACCATCGTCACGGCGACGAGCACTGTGCTGGTACATCGTACACGCTGACTGGCCTGATGAGCGGTCATTAGTTCTTGGCGGCAGGCACCCTCCAGGACTTCGTCTGGCTGCGGATGGTGCGACCGTCGCATGTTTCGTACGAGACCACGATCTGGATCTCGTTGCCAAGCACATCGTCCTCCGGATCCCAGCGGAACTGGAGCTTGTAGCCTTCGCCGAACAGCGGGCTCCGGAAGGTGACCAGCCCTGCCGTTTCAACGAACCATTCACGAACCAGGGTCCGGATCGCCTTACCATCCTGGCCGACGTCGCGACGGTACATCTTCACTCGGATCACGCCGTCCTCAGCCACACCTCTCTTGGCCTTCCGCGAAGCCAACACCACCGTTACTCGAAAGCCCTCTACGTCCAGGTCCCCCTCGTCGTCGAAGCTGATGAACGGGCTTAGATCATAGAAGCAGGTCACCTTGGCCACTTCGCTGCGAATCGTCCGCGGTGCCTGGTTCTTGGGTGGGGTGGCGCAACCGGACAGCATGGCGGTCAGAGATGCGCTCGCGACAATGACTAGTGTGCAGAATGCCTTCACCGGTGTGAGTCTCCTGAATCGGCGGCGTACGTTCTGGCAATACAGCGCAGAATCGCGGGTCTGGATGTAGCGGCCCGCGTCCCCGCCGGCCTCCACAGCGCCTTGGCAACGTCGCGCTGTACGGTCAGAGCACCCAGACGTAACCCGCACAAGACTGCGTACAGACCGCTCCCTCACGGTCGCGGCTCGGTATCCCGAGACGCTCGTGCTTATGGCGTGGACGCCACCAACCGCGCCGGTGGCGCGGGGCCGTAGACCCCAGCCACCTCACCCTCAACCTCGGTCGGCTGTTCCACTCTGATCTGCTGCGGCCGCTTCGGACCGTATACGTCGGGCGTCGGTCCGTAGAGTTCCCGGTCCTGAGGGACCTCCTGCCGACGACGGTGGTCGGGCGGCTCCCACAGCTCGTCTTCCGGGCCAAACAGCTCGTCCTCCGGAAGAACTCGCAGGCCCTCCAACAGCGGTGACTGCAAGATATTGTCGGTCATCAGCCCAGACTTGTCGCGCTGATCGACAGACATCTGATATGCGTCATACTCATCGCGGACCACGTCCACGGTCAGCACGATGAGTAGTTCGCTCTTCTTACGCTGACTGGTGGTGGAACGGAAGAACATCCCGATTCCCGGAAGATCGCCGAGGATCGGCACCTTTACCTCGCGCTCGTCCTCCCGGGTGCTGATGAGTCCGCCGATGACCACGGTCTCCCCGTCCTTAACCGTAACCGTGGTCTCCACCGAGCGCTGCGAGAACGTAGGCGCGGTCAGGCCCTCGGAGATCTGCACGCCCGAACCGGCGGGGTTCAGCGAAGATATCTCCGGGTGAACATCCAGGTTCACATACCCGTCCGGGTTGATGTGCGGGGTCACGTCCAGAATGACGCCTACGTCTTCGTACTGGATGCTGGAGTTAGTCTGCCCGCTATCGCTCACTGAACTACTCTGCACGAAGGGCACGCGATCACCAATGGTGATGTTGGCTTCCTCGTTGTTCTCCACCAGCAGGGTGGGACGCTGGAGCACCTCCAGCACGCCGTCCGACTGCAGCGCCCGCAGTAGGAAGTTAAAATCTTCGCCGGTGATCGAGAAGCTGAACCCCCCGAACGAACCGGCAGCCCCGCCGGCTCCTACGTCCACGCCGCCGACAAAGTCGAAGTTGTCACCCTTGATCACCCCATTCGGGCCGACGACCGCACTCTCCGTAAAGGTGAGGTCCTGGAGGGCGAACTCCATCCCGAACTCCACGTTGTCGTCCAGGGTGACCTCCGCGATGAGCACCTGGATCATCACCTGGGGCGGCGGACGGTCGATCTGCCGAATCATGTCCATCACGCCGGAGTAGTACCGCGGGCTGGCCCCGACAATCAGACTGTTGGAAGCCTCGTCGCCCACCAGGGTCACGTGGCGTTCAGCCTGGCGCATGATGGCCGACTCGTCGTCCAGTTCGCTCAAGCGGTCGTTCTCTTCGTCAACGAACTCCTTCATCGCCGCGGTAAGATCCTCGGAAGTTGAGTACTTCACCTGGTAGACCTGGGCGATGCGCTCGTCAACCGTCTGGGCGTCGATCAAGCGGATGAACTTCTCGACCATGTTGAGGTCCGCCTCCGCACCGGCGGAGATTACCGTATTGGTTCGCCGATCGGCAGTGAAGCGCATCCCCTGCACCGAGCTGGATTCGCCGGCGGCTGTGGTCACCGACCCCACACCGCCCTCGCCGAAGCTCAGTTTCTGCTCGATTTCGCCGTCGCGCCCGCTTTCCGGCTCGAAGAGATCCTCAAGCCGTTCGACCATCTCCTCGGCATCAGCGTTGATCAGAGGGAACAGGCGAATCTCCGCCAACTGGGGCGGCATCTTGTCGATCTCGCGGATCAGCCCCTCCAGCATCTCGATGCTCTCCGCCGGAGCGAGCACCATCAGGGCATTGGTTCGCGGATCGCCGGTGATGGTGATGTCCTGCCGCAATAGCTTGCGCGTCACCGCCGTACCGTCGTCCCGCTGCTCGACCCATGAGAGAATGACCGCCTCCTGGTCGTCCCCGCTCCCGCCACTGCGCTCGCCGGCGAAAATCGTCTCGGTGAACTTCTCTGAGAAGTCCTCGGCGATGGCGTGCTTCAGGCGAATCACGCGCATCTGCATTTCCTTGAGCGGTTCCTGGGTGTCCATCTTCCCGACGATGAGTCCGACGTTTTCGATCTGCGACGGAGCCCCCCAAACGATCAACGAGTTAGTCCGCGGGTCGGCTTCGACCGCAATGGCATCGGCCCGGTTGCTGCCGCCGGCCCCCTTGGCTTGACTCTTGAACAGGTTCTCCAGGCGATCCGCCACCGGTTCCGCCTTGGCGACCTTCAGGGGGAAGATCTTGAACTGTCGGGCGATGTTGGAGGCCTTATCCAGCAAGCCTAGCAGATCCACGATCACCTCATGATCGTCGCGCGAAGCGCTGCAGATCAGGCTGTTGGTGGCCTCGTCGGGCAGGAGATAGATCGGCGTGCTCTCGCCCTGGTCGCTGCCACCCTTCGCACGCTCGTCGAACGCCTCCTGCATCTTCTCCGCCAACGGCGCCGCCGCGGCGTGGATAAGCGGATAAATGCGGAAGACGGCGGTGCGCTGCACGCCAGCCTCCTCGATCCGCGTAATCACGTCCTCGCAGCGCTTCAGACTGTCCCGCGAACCGGTCACGAACAGGCTATTGCTCCGCTCGTGGGCGATAATCGTCGGCGGACGAACCAGGTCCGGCTCCGGAGAGTTCGACTTAATCCCGTCGAATAGCTTCTCCAGCATGTCCCCCAGCTTGAGCGCGTCCGCGGTCCCCAGGGCGAAGACCTTGGTATCGTCCTTGAGCAGCGGAGCGTCTTCGGTGTCCATGATCTCGATCAGGCTCTCGACGATGGCCAGATTGGGCTTGCTCGCGCTGGCGATCACCGCGTTCGACCGCGGGTCCGCAACCACGGTCACCTTCTGGCGCTCCTCGACCAGCTTGCTGTCCAGCCCCACGGTCGGATTGTAGATGCCCTCGGTGAACAGCTCGTCGATCTTCTCCGCCACGTTGGTGGCTTCGGCGTTGTCGAGGATGTAGAACTTGACCACGCCCTCGACATCCGGCTCGGCGTCGATCGCCCCGATGATCCGCATCATCTCTTCGTAGTTTTCCTGCGAAGAAGCCACCAGTATCGTGTTGGTCGCGGGATCGTTGGCGAAGGCGACCCGGTCGGAGGGGTTCTCTTCCTGGCCCGATGCCAGACGCTGCTTCATCCGCTCCTCGAACAGCCCCTTGAGCATGTCTCCGATCTGCGAAGCGTCGTTGTGTACCAGCGTGACCAGCCGAATCTGGGCGATCGGGGCCAGCGGCTGGGCCTCCAGCCGATCCACCAGACGCTTGATCTCGTCGAAGTCCTCCACCGATGAGGCGATCACCATCGAATTGCTGCGCGTGTCCGCCACCACGATGGGCTGGTCGGCGGGCATCTCGCCTTCCTTGCGCAGGTCGGCTTTACGCTTCCAGAGTTCATCGATCTTGGCAGCCAGGTCGGCGGCGGAGGTCTTGTCGCAGTTGAGAATGCGGATGTTCTCCACCAACCGATCGGCTGTGCCGTCGAGCTTCTCGGTGATCTCCACGATCTCGGCGTAGTTCTCCTCGGAAGCGGACACGATCAGCGAGTTGCTGCGGATGTCCACTGCGAGGAACACCTTCTCGCGCTCGACCACCGTCTTACCCGCGTCAGCCTTCTCCAGCGACTCGATGCGCTTCTCAAAGAGCTGCTCGATCACCGAACCCATGTGGGTCGCGTCGGTGTTCTTCATCGAGATAAGCCGCAAAGGAAACTTGGTCGCCGCCGAGGGCAGGTCCAGTTGGTCGATCAGCGAAGTAACCAGGGCGAGCTGGGCAGATTTGCCGGCGATCATCAGAACATTCGTGCGCAGATCGGTGGTGACGGCGATGTTGTAGACCAGGGCTTCACCCACCGGCCCCTCGGGAACCGCCTCGCTCTTGTCCGAACCGGGCGCCGGTTTGGGAAGGTCCTTACCGCCCTTGAATAGCTCGTCGAGCATCTCCGAGACCGACTCCGCGTCCGCGTAGCGCAGGCGGAAGACCTTGATGCCCACCTCCTCCGCGCCGGGCACGCCATCGAGCACGTCGATGATCCCGCCCATCGGCTCGATGTTGGACTCCACCGTCGCCACGATCAGCGAACCGGTACCATCGTCGGGGATGATCCGCAGCGGTTTCTCCAGGTCCAGAGGCGGAAGCTCGACCGGCTCGCCGTCGGGACGGCGGATGACCATGCGCAAGCGGCGGATGGGTTCTTCACCGGGCTTGGCCTGTCCCGCTGCCTTCTGGGCACTGATCAACTC
>JAAEQG010000371.1 GCA_024231775.1 bacterium | reverse complement strand
GGCTGCGGGTGAACAGCTCGGGACCAAAACGCCCGTCATGGCAGAGGGCATCGCCAGGCTGCTGACCGGAGGAGATGAAGAAGTTGCCGTCAGAGACCCGGTTGACGGTTATCGGGCAACCTACGGAGCAGAAGCCACAGTGGCTCTGACCCTGTTTGACAACCAGGGAGGCGCGTCCGCCGTAGGGAAGCTTGGGCTCCAGGGCCCCGACCGGACAGGCGTCGATGCAGTTGCCGCAGGCGATGCAGCTGGTTTCGAGCAGCGGATCGTTCATGGCGGGCCGCATCTCGGTCTTGAAACCGCGATTTACCAAACCCAGGCAGGAGATCGGCAGCACGCGCTCACAGGTGCGGATGCAACGGCCACAGAGAATGCACTTGTTGGGATCATAAAACAGCCGCGGATGACGGTCATCGATCTTGAACTTGCGCACGTACCCGTGGTAGCGGCTGATTTCGGCGCCGTATTCCTGGCTGTAACGACGCAGATCACAGGTGTGGAATGCTACGCACCCGCAACTCAGACAGCGGGAACACTCGTGCTGCACGTCGTCGTAGTGGTAGCCGGTGGCGACTTCTTCGAAGTTGGCTTCACGGGCTTGGACCGGGATCAGGTGCATGGGGTGACGGGGGCTCTGGAGGATCTCGCCAAGCTCTTTCTGGCCCGGTTTGGCCCAGTGCGCTTTGGTGACCACAAAGGGGGCCTGGGGAAGCGCTTCTCCTGACAGGTAGCTATGCATGGCGTCTGCGGCGCGGCGGCCGTCACGGATGGCGTCGATGATCACAGTCGGGCCGTCGTCGGCTGCGTCGCCGCCAGCGAACAGGCCGTCGATGTTGGTCTGCATGGTCCTGGTATCGACCTCGAAGGTGCTCCACCTGGAAACCCCGGGCTGATGACGGCTGGCAGCAAACATCTCGGCGACGATCGGCTGCTGGCCGATGGCCGGGAGCGCGAGGTCGCAGGGTAGGTCGAACTCGGAACCGGCGATCTCTACCGGGCGGCGGCGCCCCGAGGCGTCGGG
>JAAEQG010000370.1 GCA_024231775.1 bacterium | reverse complement strand
TTGCTGGCAGCGCTGTTAACGCTCGTGCTCGTCGCTCTTCCAGCGGTCCGCGCCCAGGACCCTCCGGCAACCGCTTGGCAGGGGCTGCTGGCCAAACGGCCGGAAGCGGCGGACGATACCTCGATCTCGACCCTGGAGCGGAAGATCCTCCAGGTTCTCACTCCCGAGCAGGCCGACGCCTACGCCGGCGGACGAGATGCGGCAAAAATCGTCCTCCCCGGCGGCGAGACGCTGACCGAGTTCATCGACCGTACCGAGCGAGCGCGTGCTGACGGGCTGGTTATTCGGCCACTGGAGCCCTGTACCCTGCTCGACACCCGCGACGTCGGCAAGCTCGCCGCAGGCGAACGGAGAACGGTCCAGGTCCGCGGACCCAAGACCGACTACTCGTCCCAGGGCGGCGCGGCGGACGGCTGCGGCGTCCCCGGGCTGCGGGGCGGGAAAATCAAGGTCAACGCCGCCCGCGCCGTCCTCCTCGCCGTCGAGGTCCGCGAGGCGGAAGGGAGCGGTGAGCTCGCCCTGTGGCCCAGCCACGGACCACCGGCCCCGCGGACCGGTCTGGTCGCCTACGGCCCCGAATCCGCCGTGGCGGTGCCGTCGTTGATCGTCCCGTTGTGTGACGAGGAAAGCGTCGAGCCGTGTCGCGACGGCGACCTGAAGCTGCGGCTCGACGGTGCGGGTGCGCACGTGGTCTTGACCGTCCATGGCGTCCTCGAACCGGCGGCAGCGTTGATCGACGCGGTCTCTCAGGCCGCCACGGTACCTGACAAGTCCACCACCGCACCCTACTGGGAAAAGCGGACCGACAACGACCATCTCTACTACAACGATGGGTGGGTCGGCGTCGGCACCGACACTCCCGAGGCCACCTTTCACGTCGAGGGCGACGAGGCCGGGGCGGTCATCACCCAACCGTCGATGATTGACGGCGTCAGCCGCTGGTTCGAGCCCGATTACGCCACGCTGTTCGCCAAACGAGTCTCCACGTCGCGCGGCGCGACCGTGGCAATCGGCAATCAGAGCGGCAGGGTCCACCTCTATGGCAGCCACAGCAGCTTCAGGATCTATGGTCCGGCCGAAGACCTCTGGCTCTATTTCGACATCGACGGTGACCTCGGCCTTGGCGGCATCAGCCCCAGCTTTCAGCTTGATGTCCTCGCCCATCACCCAGCGCGGATTCAGCAGACCCACTCCCTCGGCCTCGCCGAGGATATTCCCTACTTCGCGCCATCGGATCCAACGCTGGCCATCCTCCGCGGCTCCCAGACCAAGGGCGCGACCTTGGCACTCGGCAACCAACAGCGGCTCTTCTACGTCTACGCCAACCACGAGAGACTTCGCTTCTTCGCCCCGGACACCACAACGCCCATCCAGACGATGACGCCTGACGGCAACGTCGGGATCGGCGATCTGGTACCTGAGGAGAAGCTTGAGGTCGACGGCAATATCAAGCTCTCCGGCAACATCGTCTCCGACGGCGATATCTGCATCGGCAACTGTCAATAACCGAATCCCGGAAAGGAGAACCCACATGCACGAATTCAGTCGACGCGCGGTGAGGATTCGGCTCGGAGCAATCGCCTGGCTTGCGATCGCCGCCCTAGCCGGCGCTGGTGTCGCGGAACAGCCCGCGGACCCGGAGCCGGGACCGAGCGCCTGGGACGTCCTGGTGCAGGAAACATCCCCAAGCCGCCCTTGACGTTACCGGTGACATCAAGTTCTCCGAAAAGCTGGTCTCCGACGGCGACATCTGCATCGGCAACTGCCAATAACGGTCACATAAATCTGAAGGAAAAACTGCAACACAGACCCAAATACTGTCTGGAAGGAGCTGTGAGAAATGAACGAGACAACGAAACAAACGGCATGGTTTTTGGCAGTCCTGGTCCTGGTGGTCACTGCTGAAGTACCGATCTTCGCACAGGAGGTTCCCGCATTGCCAGCGAGCCTATGGATCGAGCCATTCGCGGCGATCCCGGATCCGCCAGGTCCCAATGGTGGACCTCAGCCCGGGGAAGAACTTCTCTATGAAATCAGGGTTCACAACAACGGAGGCATAGAAGCCACGAACGTGAAACTGGATCTGAATTTTCCCCCGGAGCTGAGCATCAAGTCGTCAGACCTCGAGGAACACAGGAGTGGAAATCACTGGGATCTTGGAGAAATCGGGAACGGTGACTTTAAGGACGTGAACGTGATCATGGAGGCGGCGAAGGCTGCCGTGCATGGAATTGACATGACGGCCACGGCGACCGCTGACGCGGACAACGCAGGCGGTGAATATAAGTTCAACACCACCACCGTCGACGGCCTCTGCGATCCACCGCCAGCCAGCGGTACGTGGCTCATCGACAAGAACTGTACCTTCAACGACCAGGACGCCGTACCGGCGGCGGTCGAGGTTCAGGCCGGCAAGGTATTGACCATCGGACCGGGCGCCATCCTTGAGATCGATCTTCAGACCTACCAGCTCAAGGTACACGATACCGGGGGCGTGATGATCAAAGACGGCGGAACGATCCGCCAAACGACCGGCACCCTTTGACCCTGACGGAGGATCCGGATAATGAACCGACATCGAATCCCAAAGACATTTGTCTTCTTGCTGGTGCTGGCACTAACGTTTGGCGTCGCGTCGGTCTCCGAGCCCACCGAGCCGGCTGCGGATTTCCAAAGCGCCTGGAACGTCCTGCTGGAAGACTATCCATGTCTCGCCGAGGACCGCTCAGTCCCGGCCGAGCAGCGGCGGATCCTCCAGGCGCTGCCGGCGGAGGCGGCCGATGCCTACCTTGCCGGCGAGGATCCCCACACCATATTCTGCCCGGTGGTGACAGTCGCTAGGCTTGCTCCGAACTGACCGACGGGTCCGTAGGCCTGATCTGAGGCAGGCATATCAGGAAAAGAGAGGATACACGATGATTCACGCAGCAAGAAGGTTCCGGACGATAAACACCGCAATCTGCACCCTGGTAATCGCAGCCTATGCGAGCGTACCAGGCGTTTTCACTCAGGAGGCGCCACCCTTGACCGCCTGGCAGGCGCTGCTGGCCGAACGGCCCGAAGCGGCCGACGATACCTCCGTCTCGACCCTGGAGCGGAAGATCCTCCAGGTCCTCACTCCTGAACAGGCCGACAACTACGCCGCCGGACGCGATCCGGCCGAGATCGAGCTCGCGGACGGCCGGAGCCTGGCCGAGCTGATCACGCAGATCCAGCGCGAGGACGACGCCGGCCTGGTCTTCAAGCCCGTGATCCCTTGTACCGTCCTCGACACCCGGGAAACCGGGCAGCCCTTCGCGGCCGACGAGACCCGCGTCCTCAAGCTGCGCGGCGCCGACAGCGACGGCTCGGCCGCGGGCGGCTGCGGCATCCCTGGGCCTCACGGCCGGATCCTGCGGACCAACCGCGCCCGATCCGTTTTCCTCACCGTCCGGGTCGTTCGTCCCGAAGGCGAGGGCGATCTGCGGATCTGGCCCGCCAACGACCATCCCCAGCCCCAGGTGGG
>JAAEQG010000369.1 GCA_024231775.1 bacterium | reverse complement strand
GAGGATCTTCGCGAAGCCAAGGAAGCCTACGCGCGGCTCCAGAACAGGGTAAGCGTAGTCAGCACGGCGACTCCTCCGCAGAGCAAGCCCGACGCGCTGGTGCCCGCCTCGCCCCAAACCACGCGACGGGCCCTCTGGCTGAACCCGGAGACCAAGCAGGAAGAGGCCATCGAGGTCGCCGACACGGTGCTACGCGACGGCGTGGCGAACGGCACGCTGCGACCTGCGGACGCTGACGCAGACACGCGGGCCCTTTACGACGCCCTGTCTGCGGACCAAGAGCGCAGCTACGCAGACCTGACCCAGCGTCACGGCTGGGGCACGTTCGAGGGCATGGGGGAGGCTGCGCTCAGCGGGCTCACCTTGGGCCTGCACAAGGGGCTGTACAGCGAAGAGAAGCAGGCGCGGTTCCGCCAGTGGATGGAGGAGAACCCCGGCAGCTACGCGTTCGGGAACACGATGGGCTTCATCCTGCCCATGCTGCTGACGTGGGGCGGAAGCAGCGCAGTGACCGGAGCGGTGAAGGCTGCCGAGGTAGCAGGGAAGGCCGGCCTCGCTGCCCGGGGACGCGCGATGCTCAACACCGTCTCGTCCACCACCTTGGGCAAGGCTGTGTCGCTGGGCGGTGGCGGTCTCGGCATGCGCGGGGCCGGGGCGCTGACGGCGGGTCGCGGCACGCGCTATCAGGTTCTCGAAGGGGCGACCACGGCGCCGTTCAGCGCGCTCATGGCCACGATGGAATCCGAAGACCCGAGCTTCGAGGAGTTCGGGCAGAACCTGGCTGTGCACGGGGGGCTCGGGGTGGTGGCGCCGCTCGCGATCACCGCTGGCATTCAGGCTGCGGGCGGCGTGTATCGAGGAGGCGCGAGGCTGCTCGGGCGCACGCGTGGTCGACCCGAGATGAACGCGGCTCAGCAGCGCGCTGCGGTGCTCCCGGAGACCCCCGCCGAGCAGCAAAAGGTGCGCGACGAGCTGCTCGCGGCGGCTGCTACGGGAGACGTGGCGCAGGTTCAGAACTACCTCAACCGTATGATTGTGGGCGGCAGCCCGGACGAGGCCATCCAGTCGCGCAAGCTCCTACGTGCGATGCTCAGCGGTCGGACGGGCATGGATCAAGACCCGCAGGCGCTGGTGCAGTCGCTCACCGACGAGGTCTTCATGCCGCTGCTCGAGGCGCAGCAGATTGCCCGGTTCGGAAAGCTCGGGGACTACACGGAGCCAGCAGGCGTAGCCGAACTCGCTGCCACCGCAGGCACACGCCTCCACGATTTGATTCAAGGGAACCCAGCGCAGGCCCAGGCGGTGTTCCTGCAGAGCATGGAGAGCATCGCCGACGACCTTGCGGAAGCGTACAACGCTGGGGGCGGGGGCGGCGGCACGTGGGCGCTGGACCAGCTCAAGAGGTGGTTCGGGGACATCGACGACGTGATGGTCCGAGGGAAGGGCACGGGCAACACCGTGGTGGACGTCGGCAAGCTGCAGAAGCTGGTGGCTGAGCGCGCGGCAGTGCAGGCTTCCGGCGAGGGCGGGCTCTTCGTTCGCGGTGCGCTTCCTCCCCGGAAGCTAGTGGGCACCACCAGCCGCCCCAACAGCGGGCGCGTCACCGCCAACATGGTCGACGACGCGGGCAAACCGACCACGATCCCGATCAGGCGCTCCGCGAAAGGGTGGAGGTTTCGCCCCGCCGGAACGAAGAGTGAGTGGTTTACCATGGAGGTGGCCGGAGAGGTGCCTCAGGGACCGGAGATCTCAGCCGCCTTCGAGGCGAGCGGAGTATTCGCAGGCGGGGCGATGAAGTTCCCCCACGAGGTCGAGGGGAAGGGCTGGATGGGCAAGCTCGGCCGCGAGATGGCGCTCGGCTTCGAGAGCGGCAACGCGGGCAACGCCTTCGCGGCGGTCAACGAGACTCGCAAGACAGTCGAGGAGGCGATGAAGCTGCCTGCCGGGGGCGGGCGGGCGGTGGCTCTGAGCGACCGCACGGCAGCGATCAAGCACTTCAACCAGCTCGTGGATAGCACTTCGGCGTGGGGCGAGCAGTTCCAGGTGCAGGCGGCCAAGACCCGCGAGGCGTACTCTCAGCTAGCGACCCTGACGGACGCGGCCCCGGAGGCTCTCAAGGGGCTCACAGCGAAGAACTACAAGAACCCGGAATCGGTCAAGGCTGCGGTGCAGCAGGGACTGTTCGGGGGCGGCCAGAATAACTTCACGCCGCACAGCCAAGCGCTGATGCAGTGGGTCGGCAAGATGATCGAGAGCAGCGCTGACCTGCTCGCGGTGCGCGGGGGAGGCCCGAAGGCGGACGCGCTTCTGGCGCTGAACAAGAAGGCTGTCGAGGGCATCAGCAAGCGCGTTCAGCAGCTAGAGGTGCTCGAGGCGGTCAACCAGCTAAGCTACAAGGTTCCCGGCAGCTCCCGCAGTCAGTCGTGGCAGCGCGCGGTGGGCGAGGCGCTACTGGGCGTCCCCGGTCTCGCCGCGCGGATGGCGCTCCCGTGGCAGGCGTCCATGCTGATGGGCAGCGCCCCGATCAAGCTCATCAGCACGGTGGGCAAGCAAGCGGTGCTCGATGCGGTCGGCGGTGGCAGCACGCGGATGGCTGGCCAGGCGGTGCGGGAGCAGACCGCCCAGTCCATCGCCCGGGAACGCACGCGCACTTTCAAGGCGGTGACCTTCGCCGAGGAGACCCTCGCCGCGGGGGAGACGGTGGCGAGCGTGGACTACCGGCGCACCGTGGGCGTGGACCGCTGGATTCTGGGGCTGCTGCGCTCTCCGAGTTCCGAGCTTCGCCTGTCGGATGACTGGGGCCCCGGAGAGCCGACCATCGAGGAGCGGTACACGCAACTGAGCGACGACCTCGACCAGCTTTCGGGCAGCCCGCAGGCGATGCTTACGGGACTATCGTCCGCCACCGAGTCACTCTACGACGCAGACCCCTCGGGGGCCTTCGCGGGGGCGTACGGTGACACCGTGGCGCGGGCGCTGGCCTATGCGGTGCAGCATATGCCCAGCACCCCCGCCGACCCCCTGACGGGCCAGTCTCTGCCCCCGGCGAGGGCTGAGATCAAGGAGTGGTTCTACACGCTCGAAGCGCTCGACGACCCCAACGTCATCTGCGAGTACGTCGCCACCGGGCTGGTGAAGCAGAGCGGGGTGCAGGCGGTGCGCGAGGCGTACCCTGAGCAGTTCGCGCAGTACGTATTGGCGTTCGCGCAGAAAGCGCTCGCGACGGGCTCGAAGCTCACCTACGCGCAGAAGCTCATCCTCGGAGAGGTCACCGGCATGAACCTCGACCCCACCGAGGAGAGCAGCTTCATCATGGCGATGAATCAGGACTACTCGCAGACACCAGAGCAGTCCGCTGCCCTGGGGCAGGCGCAGCAGATGCAAGCGCAGGGGAACGCGCAAGCGATTGCATTCCAGCAGGCCGCTCGCAGACTTCCGGGGAGCACCGGCTCCACCGCACAAGGACACCGCAACGACCTCGAAAGGCTGGGCCAAGCATGAGCAGCGTAAACGTCGACAAGGCACTTCAGATCCGTCCACCCATCCGCGTCTACGTGGGCGAGGTAGCCGCGGGCCCCTCTGAGCTGTTCGATATCCCCGGGGTGCCGAACAATATCGGCGGCGCAGGCCCCGAGGGTGCCCATACCATGATCACAAATTTCATATCGGTGCAGTGCTGCAGTCGCGACCTCTCCGGCAACGTGAACCTGCACCCGATCTACATCGCGTTCGGCGACGCCAGCGTCACCGCCGACCCCGCGCAGCAGGGCACCACGGGGGACCCACCCGTGGCGGGGCAGTGGGGCCCCAACCCCAACCCCGCGGGGCGAGGCTGCCTCGAAGTACAGCCCGGGGAGACGGTGCGCTTCGACCTCTCCGACCTCTTCGTACACGGAGTCGCCCCCGCGCTCGTCCCCATCGAGTACATGGCCGTCGCCACGGACAGTAGCGCGATCACTCCCGTGGCCGTACGCATCTGGCGCTCATCAGGGAGGTGACATGGACTGGATACTGAACAACTGGGAGATGGTGCTCGGCTCCGCACTCGCTGCGGCGAGTATCATCACGCGGGTAACACCTACCCCGCGTGATGACGCTCTGCTCGCGGCGCTGCTCAAGATCCTCGGCAGGCTCAGCCTGCTCGAGCACACTGACTCGGGCCGGCTGCTGAAGCTGCCCGGGAAGCGCACCGTGGAGCCCCCTACTCCGGGGGAGATGCTGGACTAGCGTCTAGCTCCTCGTGCTCCTCGGTGACGATGTGTCCGGCTGCGCGCTGGAGCAACGCCATCAGGTCGGCCAGTTGCAGGGTCGCGAGCACCTCGGTGCGGTCCTGCTTCGAGACCACCATGCACGCGCGCCCATCGGTCGCCTCCATGGCCTGCCACCAGGCGCGGTAGACCTGCGGCGTGCCTTTGCCGACCTTGCATTCTATCCACCAGGGCGTGCCGGTGACGTCGGGCTCATCGGAGCCTGAGCGACGCTGGTATCCTCGCCGAGCTTCGGGGTACATCTCCCTGAAGATCTCAGCGACCTGCCTCTCGAACGTCGCGCCCTTGTTCCTGCTCGCTCGGCCGCCCATCACCACACCGGCTTGAGCGCGCCGTTGAGGCGCTCGAAACACATCTGTGTACCGACCCCACCGAACAACCCCTTGGCGACGGTGAGCACCACCGTCGGAGAGTCGACGCTGCGGTGAGCAAGCAGCGCGAAGCGGCACTCGTTCTCCAGGTCTCCACTTTCCTTGAAGCTGTGCAAGCTAGGCTCTCCCTCTTGCGCGTTGCGGCCGAGCTGGCTGACCCCGATGACCACCACGTCGTGGCGTATGGCTGCGCGCTGTAGCGCTCCCCAGAGCACATTGATGGCTGTCCTGCGGTCCTCCGGCGCGTCTTCACCAGGGCGAACCTTCTGTAAATAATCGATCCAGATCGTGCGGCATCCAGCCTGAGCCAGCTTGTCCACGGCGCGCTCTACCCCTAGCGTGTCGGCGCCGACCGCCACCTCGACGAGCGGGTAGTCCAGCTCCGCGATGCGCCGCTCCGCGTGGTCCACCTTCTCTTGGTCCTCGGCGCTCAGCCCGGTGAGCATCTCGCGTGCGTCCACCCCGCTGGCCAGCGAGAGCGTGCGAGTGCCGACAACCAGCGGTCCATCCTCGAGACTGATGATCCCTGCGGTCGGGCTGTTCAGCGCAGCCCACAACATGATGCTGCTCTTGCCGCAGCCGGTGGCAGCACCGAGCAGCCCCACGGTTCCCGGCGGGATGGGCCCCAGCGCTGCGTCTATCTGCCGCAGCCCCAGCGTCGGCCAGTCTG
>JAAEQG010000368.1 GCA_024231775.1 bacterium | reverse complement strand
CCGAACGCGGTCATCGGGCTCATCCTGGCGCTGTGGATCGTCGCCGTGCGCCAACAGCCCTTGGTGATGAGATAGTCGACCGCCGCGATGATCTCCAGAAGGTGAGTACGATCGATGGCATCGCCGGGCTGAAGGCCGGCCTTCAGTCCCGCGTCATACATCAGGCCGACGTGGTACTCGTCTCTAACCTCGACGTCGCTCCAGACATCGGCGTAGGGCGCGCCCCATGATTCATCCCCGCCGTACGAGAAGTTGACCGGCCAGCCGGACTCGAACGGATCGTCCTTGAACAGCATGGGCATACCACGCCAGGAGCGGCGCGCCGCCCCCGACCCGGCGTTCTCTTCCAGATTGTGCAACGGTTGCACTTCACTGGTGCCACCTTTGCCGCCACCGACGTACTGCCAGGGGACGTTGCTCCCCGACCACCGCCACTTGATCGGCATATTGAAACAGCAGTTCTCGTCGTTGCCGCGCTGGTGCGGGCTGTGCTGCAGGTCGCGGCCGAGCTGGTCCAGGGCGAAACGGGCCAGGTTGACGTGGGCGCACTGGATGTTCTCGAACTTGTCGAACTCCCAGGTTTCGGTGCTCTTCTTGAGCCCCGGCGGGGAACTCTCCGTGTCACCCAAGCGCGTGATCTGCTCGGGCAGACCGTAGGCGTAGGGGCCAAGCGTGTGGGTGAAGCTGACCCAGGTGTAGGCCGAGTCGGTCAGCCGCTCGTGCTCGTCGCTCGGCGGAGTGCGGTAGGTCGGGTCCACGCCGGTCGGGGTCTTTGGCTCGTAGATGGTCTCTGGCAGATCTCCTCCGCGATCCACGGACCCCTCGATATACCAGCCCACCCACGTCCCCTGGTCCTCGGCGTCAGCGGCGGCCCTCCACGTACCGTTGTCTTCGGTCATGGTGTGGCTGCCACGATTAGTGCGCAGCGTGGCGGACTCGACGCTGGTTCCCGGTGGCGGCGACCAGCGCACTTCCACGGCCTGATCGTTGGGCGGATCATGCGGAGAGGCGGAGTAGTCACGTTCTACCGTTCCGCGCCCGAACTCCGGCTCGTGCTCTGCCATCACGTATTGCAGTTGGGGATCTCCACTCCGGCTCCGAATCGGCACCCGCGCGCCGATCTGCTGATCGCTGTGCAGGGCAAGGCCAGTTACGTACCCCGTCGCCGGGTACTGGTGATAGTCGTAGCGCTCCTGGACGGGACCGTAGCCGACCCAGGTTGTCTTCTGTTCCGGCCACAGGGCACGCGGGTTGGCCCGGTGATACCACAACTCGTCGTTCGCGTAGTCCGGCAGGGCTCCGTAGACCGCGTAGAGCAGCTCTTCCAGTTTGGCCAGAGCCACGCCGAATTCCGATGCGATGTCGTCGTCGCTGAAGGCGTTGTAGTTGAACCACCTCGGACCGTAGGTGTCAGGCGCGCGCGGCATCTCCTGGTGGTCAGCCTCGGTGGCCACGGTAACGTCCTGGGTTGGCGTTATGGTCCTGTCGCTCATCGGTCCCTCAGACTGCAGCCAGACTGGCCAGGCGGAACTTGGCCCACGCGAGGTTCAGCTTCTCGCCGGGCCCTACGATGTGGTCACCCAGCGGGATGAACCAAGCCAGTCGCCGCGTACTGCCGAACCCGCTGGCTACGGTGTTGACCGCCAGGTACGTCGCCGCCGGCCACGGGGCCTCCCCGGTGTTCTCGAACACCTCCACGTGCTGGAACTCCGCCGAGTTGCCGTTCATCGTCCAGTCGTCCATGACGATCGGCGCGTAGCCATTCCCGGCGATCTCGGACAGGTCGGCGTAGACCGAGTCAACGGTCATCTCCGAGTTATTGACCAGGCGGGCCTCGTACGCGGAGATGCTCGCGGTCTGACCGGAGCAGCCCAACCTGGTAAGGAACTCAGCGTACTCAAGGGTGATCACAGACCGTCCTCCGTCAGACTGGGGCAGATGCGTCCCACCCAGCGCACATGGATGCTCTGCTCCGGGCGGAGGATGATCGGGCGCTTGGGCACTGCCGAGACCCACAGCCTGCCCGCTGCGGAACGCACGAAGACGCAGCCGATCGGCAGACTGCATCCCAGGTCCATGTTCGCGGCGATGGAGTCCGGGATCGGGTCCGCGATCTCCGGGGCTGCGCGCAGGGTCTCTGCCCGTACGACAGGTTTTTGCCAAGGGTACCGGTGTACGTGGTCCACCGTCGGGGCCTTCCACGCGTACGGCGGTTGCTGTGGCGGGTCCTGACTCTCGTACCAGCTGTCGGGGGTGGGCGACCAGTCGAGAGCGTTCTCGAACTCGTGCCAGTCGGTCTCGATCCGCACGCCGCCCGATTCGAGTGTCACCGTGAACGTGGTGCTCTGTTCGTCCAGCTCCAGCAGATCACGCAGGGTCTCGTGGTGCCCGCCGTGGGGATTGAGGGAGTCGGCCAGCACCGCACCGTACGTTGCTCCAGTATCGCTGGTGCCTTGGCCGGGGTTCGGCTTGCCGGTCGGAGCGTCGGTGTTCAGGCCCGACAGGCCGATCTTGAACCCGCTCGGCTTGGCGCCCTGAGACGGAAAGAGGTAGCCGAGCCACTCCTCGGCGCCCTCGTCGTGGAGTGTGTTGGGCAGGATGATCCGCCGACTTCCGTGTTGGAGTTCAAAGGCTCCCATGCTTCTAGCCGTAGACCCCCCGGTAGTGCAGCCGATCGAAGACCCACACGTCGCCATCCGTTGCCTGGTGGATCACCACGAGCGCACCGTCCGGAACCTCCGCCGCGCCGCTGTGCACGTACTCCGCGACGTTCCGGAGCGTCGCGTCGAAGGACAAACCGCCCGATCTATCCTGCCAGGTGCCCACGCCGGAGAACTCCTGCTCGGTGCCGGAGTACGCGAAGGGCGCACTCGCCCCGACACTGCCGGTGATCTTGCAGAAGGCGCTCATCCCGCCGGAGGGGCTGCCCCCGCCGCCGATCCGAGCCACGGTCCAGGCGATCGCGGGAT
>JAAEQG010000367.1 GCA_024231775.1 bacterium | reverse complement strand
ATGCCGTTTACGTACACCCAGTTGGTCGCCAGGCCCTCCGGTTCGATGAAGACCTGGTGGGAGTCCTTGTCGGCGAACCGCTCGATCTTGGTCTCCAGCGACGGGCAGTACCGCGGCCCGACCGACTGAATCTGACCCGTGTAGAGCGGGGCGCGGTGAAGGTTGGCCTGGATGGCTTGGTGAATCTCGCGATTGGTGTGCGATATCCAGCACGGGGTCTGCTCGACTTCGAGCTGCCCGGTCATGAATGAAAACGGCTGGGGGTCCGTGTCGCCGTCCTGTCGCTCGCAGCGGGAGTAGTCGATGCTCTCTGCCGCGAGACGCGGACAGGTGCCGGTCTTGAGACGATCGGATTCGATGCCCAACGCGCGAAGGTTTTCGGTCAGCGATATAGACGCCCGGTCATCGTACCGCCCGCCCGGCCAGATCCGTTCGCCCAGGTGCATCACGCCGTTGAGGAACGTCCCGGCCGCCACGACAGCCGCCCGGCAACGGAGAACGGAGGGCACTGGCCCCGACACAGCATGTCTTTCGCCGGGGAGGCGTCTGTCCCCGTTGTTTGGCCCCTGGTCAACGGCGGGGACAGGCACCTGCGCGGGACAAAGGTCAACGGCGGGGACAGGCACCT
>JAAEQG010000366.1 GCA_024231775.1 bacterium | reverse complement strand
GTGTCGGTTCCGGGAATCGATGCCTGGGTCTACAGCCGACCAGTCGGCGGGCAGAGCTCCGGCGGGGACATCCACTATGTATCAACCTGTGGCGGCGGGCAGATCGCCCGGTTTGCGGTCGCCGACGTCTCCGGACACGGCGTGGCGGTGAGCGAGCTGGCCACGCAGCTCCGCAAGCTCATGCGCGTGCACATCAATACGGTGGACCAGACCCGGTTCATCCGAATGTTGAACCGCGCATTTACCGCACTCGCCTCGGACGGCAAGTTCGCCACCGCGCTCCTGACCACGTACTTCGCCCCGACCGCCCACCTGATCACCTGCAACGCGGGGCATCCCCCGCCCCTGTGGTACCGCTCCGCGGACCAGACCTGGCGCAGCCTGGAGCACACTTGCGACGAGTGCGTCAAGGATCTGAGCAACCTCCCCTTGGGCGTCATCAGTCCCACGCGATACTCTCAGTTTGCGGTGCCGGTGGAGCGGGACGATCTGGTGCTCATCCACACCGATTCGCTAACCGAATCGCGATCTCCCGGAGGAGCGCAGCTTGGCCAATCCGGCCTGCTCGATCTCGCGCGTCGGTTTGATGCCCAAGCCCCCGCCGAGTTCTGCGGCGCCTTGCTCGACGCGGTGTCCGACTTCCGGGGCGGGGTCGCTGCGGAAGATGACGTCACCTTGATGCTGTTGCACGCCAACGGCGACGCCCCACCCAGACAATCTCTGGGCGAGATGATCCGCGTCGTGGGCAAGATGTTGCACCTGCTCAAGGTGTGATCGGGTCGGGGACGGGGACGGTTTCGATGGGTTCGCCAGTCTCTGGGGCAGAGACCGGAGCGACGACAGGAGGGGGCTCCACCTGAGCAGGGTCGACGAGGCTGAAGGACTCCGTCGCCCGGAGCACGGTGAGGAACAACAGCCCGACGAATGCGACCCCGCTGAAGACCTCGAACCCGCGCAGCAAGCGCTCGTTCCATCGATGAAACCCGCGGCGCATACTGGAGCGGATGAACTCCTCCGAAGAGCGATGGCGCTTCCTAGCGGTCACGTGTCGGGGGGGAACGTATGGTTCGTTTGCCCAGTAGGTGTGATCGCGCTCCTCAGCCTCCGGTCGCGGAGTTGACAGGTCCAGCTCCTGCTCGATCTTCGCACGGCTGGTAACGGCCTCCAGGTAGCGACGGTAGAATCGGTAGCATCCGTCGCGCGCGGTGGCGGAGAGGGCGTAGATCAAAACCGGGCCGACACACAAGGCGGCGAAGTGATACCACTCGGCGGTGTACGACGCCAGGTACAGCCCCACCACGGTAACGCCGGCAATCGCCAGCACCAGCCTGGTGTAATACCCCACCCGAACCTGGTACGCGTCCAGGAAGTAATGCTCCTCCCGGACCACCAAGTCATACAGCCGCAGCAACATCTCCTGGTCAGGCTTGGCCACGCGATACGACCTCCCATCCGATTCTGCCATTATCGTCATGGAAGCACAAACGACAAGCCCACAGCCTACGCGATCCGGATGCGTGGCCGTTTGGGCGGGGGCTTCTGAGCGTTTTGTCGACGAGCGATTGGCTCCGCGCGTGGAGAGTCCGTGGGGACGCGAATCACGACCGTCTCCAGTTCCAGCGATTGCCTCCGCGCATGGGTGGTCCCCTTCGCCCTGAAAGGGCGCACTATGACAGCCCAGGGCAACGCCCTGGGGCGGGATTGCCCGACGCAACGCAAGCCCTGAAAGGGCGAAATGAAACTATGCCGCCCTTTCAGGGCTGGTGTTTGTCTCGGTCACGAGAACCCAGGGCGTTGTCCTGGGCTGGTCCATGGCGCCCCGTTGGGGCTTCTCGATGCGTTGGCAGCATGAACGCGCGGTGAGCGGCATCAGCCCGCCGAATCCGTCATGCACCCGCACGCTACTCTGCTGGGGAGGTGTTTGTGGAGCACACCAGAGAGGTACGGTCGGTCACTGGATCGCTACGGTGGACTTCTGCTCGATCAGCAGGTCGAAGAGCAGCTCCGCGTCCTGGTTATGCATCCGCACGCAGCCGAGGGACATGTTCTTGCCGATGGACTCGGGCTCGATCGTACCGTGGATTCCGTAGCGGGTCTGACCGATTGCCTCGCCCTCGATCCCCTCCAACCCGATCCAGCGTTCTCCGAGCGGGTTGTCCGGGGCATCTGCGGCGATGATATCACCGCCACGCGGGGGATAGTAGGTGGGGTTCTTCAGCTTGTTCCGCACCTTCCACTTCCCGCTCGGGGTGCCTCCATTCTCCCCCAGGCCGACCTTGAAGTGCTTGACGAACGTGCCCTGGAGATACACGTGCATGTCGAACGTCTCGCGGTCGATCACGGCGCTGAACGGGCCCCGGATCACCTTTAGACGCTGCCCGGCCCGGATCATGTTCATGTCGCGGAGTTGGTTGACCCGGGCCAGCAGGTCCGGAGTCACGTCATACTTCTTGGCGATCTTCACCAGGGCTTCGCCTGGTTGAACCACGTGGGCAAAGGAGAACGGATCATCCGGAATGATCGCCGCGGAAAGCAGGGTACGGTCCGCCAGTTTGACCAGGGCGGCACGGGTCTTGACCTGATCCTCGCGCGGCAACTCCCCCCGCAAAGCCTCGCTCAGCTTGGCCCGCGCATCGATGTACTCGTGCCCTTCGAGTGAGGCGAACCCAGCCTTCATCAGCGCCAGCGCACGGCGACCATCGCCAGCCGCCGGGGTCGCACCGGAGGTTGCTCCGCGCTCGGGAACATGGCCATACGGCCCGGGGTCCGAGTCCGCATCCGCACGTGGTGAAGATGCCAGTGGCATCGCGCTGGGATGACGTTCTTCCGTAACGCGTTCCGGTGCCTGGCGAATCGGCTCCCAGAACACCTTGTAGTACGCGCCCGCCCCAATCCCGACAATAACCACGCCGATGAACAACTGGCGCCTGTGTGCCCGGGAACTGCGACGTCTGGCCATGGTATCGTCTCCTGCCCGGGGTGTTCGCTCCACCGGGTGAAGGCCTGAAGCGAAGGAGGGATTCAGTCGCGCGCCTACTCCATTGTAGAGTAACCAAGATCAGCACGGATGCAAGAGATTCAGTCCCTAGTAGGCAAAAAACGACGTGGGGGTCGGCGGGTTGTGAATTGTCGCGCGCCGGGTGTGGCTATTTCTTTACGCGGCGCACCTTGGTATCGGTCACCACCATGTCCACCCGTACGTCAAGAGGGTCGCTGGGAATCTCGCGGCACAATTGCTCCTCGAAAGTCACCGCGCATTTCACAGCCCGGAAGTCCGGGTGGGCGAGGAACCGGTCGTAGAAACCACGTCCACGGCCCAGGCGGTTGCCCTGGGCATCGAATCCCAAACCGGGGACAATCACCAGGTCGATCATCGACACCGGTATGGGCACCCCGGCGACCGGCTCGCGAATCTCCAGCGAAGTCTCCGCCAGATCGTCGGTGAGCGAACGAATCTCGATGGGCATCATCCGCTTCTGCTCCCAGCTCACCTTCGGAGCCACCACCCGCTTGCGATCCTGCCAGGCTCGCAATACCAGAGGAGTCGTATCCAGCTCGCTGGGGAGCGACAGGAAAACCATGATGATCTCGGCTTTGCGATACTCGCGCTGTCCGATCAGCAGCTTGCAGCACGCCGCCGAACGGGGTTTGATCTTGTCGGGGGGGATGGCAGCCAGGATCTTCCTCAGACGCTGCCGGAGGTCTCGTTTCGCGCTCATGTGTCCGCCTTATCCACCTCGTCCTCGCCGTCCGGCTGCGCGCCGGCGGAACGCCTCGCCCGGTACCGCTCCACGTAGGCGGACATCGCCGCCTCAGCCCCGCGATCCGTCGGGCGATAGTATACTCTATCGACACCAAGGTAATTCTGCGCCACCTCCCCGCCCGCGGTATCGTGAGGGTAGACGTAGCCCTCGCCGTGGCCCAGCCGACTCGCCCCCGGGTAGTGAGCATCCCGCAGATGGATCGGAACGGGAATCGTGCGGCCGGACCGCACATCCTCCCGAGCCTCCCAAATGGCCTTCGCCGACGCATTCGACTTCGGGGCACACGCCAGGTAGACCGCCGCCTGGACCAGCGGAAGCTCGCACTCCGGGAGACCGATGAAGCTCGTCGCCTCAGCCGCCGCCTGGGCCAGGACCAGCCCCTGCGGATCGGCGTTCCCAATGTCCTCCGCAGCCAGAATCACCAGACGCCGGGCGATGAACCTGGGATCCTCTCCCCCCTCGAACATCCGGGCCAGCCAGTACGCCGCCGCGTCCGGATCACCCCCGCGAATCGACTTAATCAGGGCGCTGGCCGTGTCGTAGTGGACATCCCCGTCCCGGTCGTAGCCGACCGCCTTGCGCTGAATCGACTCCGCAGCCACCTCCCGATCGACGACGATCGCCGTCCCCGGTTCGCTGTTCTGCGAGAGGACCGCGACTTCCAGCGCCGTCAGGGCTCGCCGGGCGTCACCATCACACGTCCGGGCCAGATGCTCCGCCGCCTCATTCGTGAGGGTCACCTCGAACGTTCCCAAACCCCGCTCTCGATCCTCCACCGCCCGCTGGAGCAGTCTGACGATCTCCGGAATCCCCAGCGGCTCGAAGCGGAATATCTGACTCCGCGAGATCAGCGGCGAGTTGACCGTGAAAAACGGGTTCTCCGTGGTCGCCCCGATCAGGGTGATCACCCCTTCCTCCACGTCCTCCAGCAGAGTGTCCTGCTGAGCCCGGTTGAAACGGTGCAACTCGTCGAGGAACAGGACGCTCCGCTGACCACCGGTCTCCAAACGGTCGCCAGCCTCTGCGAGAATGGTCCGAATCTCCTTGACTCCGATGGCGGCAGCGTTGGCTTGATGGAAGTGGGCCTGGGTCATCTGGGCGATGATCTGGGCCAGGGTAGTCTTGCCCGACCCGGGCGGACCGTAGAACACCGCACTGGTAAGTCGATCCGCCTGGAGCATGCGCCGAAGCAGCTTGCCCGGGCCGACAAAGTGTTCCTGCCCCGCAAACTCGTCCAGGGTCCGAGGGCGCATACGCACGGCGAGCGGTTGGACCCGCTCCCGGTTGGCTCGTTTCTGCTCGGCGAACAGATCCATGGCCTCCCCACCTGCCTCCGCAACCGCAGGCCCCCCCTGCCGCCAGAGCCCCCGCGAGGCTCTTCTCCGGGGAAGACAGACTCCTCATGCGGCAAAAACGAACCGTATTGGCACGGTCGGCGTCTTATCGTGGGCGGCGCCGCATTGTGTGCCCAGCCCGTTATGCCGATAATCCTACCATCGCGTCCCCTACGGAGGAAAGCTGCCAATGTGCGGAATCGTGGGATATGTTGGGCAGCGGCAGGCATTG
>JAAEQG010000365.1 GCA_024231775.1 bacterium | reverse complement strand
GGCCCAGCTGCGGATCCGCGCCGTCGAGATCTGCTGCTCGCGCCATGCGGGTCCCGCCAAGAGGACGGCGAAGGCGTCGACCGCTCCCCAGCTGTCGATTCCCCGGCCGAGCTCGACGACCTCCCGGGTCTTGAGGCTTGCGAGCGCGCCGCGGTGATGGTGCACCAGCCCATAGGCCATGCCGCGGTGCTCGATCCCGCCGTGGTCCATGAGCCGCGAGGCGAGCTCGACGACCTCCCGGGGTTCGGCCGTGGCCAGACGCTTCGAATACTCCCGGCAAAGGCGTCGCAGGGTCTGCGCGTCGTGGCGGTCGAGCGCGCGCAGGCGGGACGAGATCTCTCGGACGAGCTCTGGGACGTTGATCGTCGTCATGTGCGCTATTATATCCGCGCGACCGACCTGTGCTCCCCCTGGTCACCAACCGTGCTATCCTCGATCTGGTGGTGTCGATCCGGACAGTCTGGACAGTCATGCAGACCTGGCAGCTTCAGGAAGCCAAGAACCGTCTCAGCGAAGTCGTGGACAGGGCGCCCAGCCTTCGCTGCCCGTTCCCGGCCGCAGTCTCCTACCGTCGTCGTTCCAAAAGAGCCGCACCCAAACCATGTTCCGCGAGCAGCTTCCGGAGTTCATCGTCAAACGACATTCCCTGGTGGTGCTCTGCTTGCCGTTGGATGTATTGGGCCACCACCGACATCTGGGATCGACTGACGGAGAATGCTCCGTAGCCGCGCTGCCACGCAAACAGCGAGGACCGACCATCGTCTTGGCCCAGCCGATGGCTGGAGGTACTCTTGATCGTTTGCAGAATGTCCGCCACCG
>JAAEQG010000364.1 GCA_024231775.1 bacterium | reverse complement strand
GGCGCGTGGTTGAACCGCGTTAATGGCGGCAGTTGACGACAAACATTAGAGGTCGAGTAGGCCGGGGCCTCCCGATGGGTAGGTGAAGGTTTGTATTCTCTGTTCGCCGCCTGGTTTCCCGGCGGTGCCACAATATTGTCACCATGCATCAGTTGGACCCCATGCCCCTCACAGAACCGGACAAGCGGCTTTCCCACATCCGGCTCTTCGCGTAGACATTCGGCAGTGCCCGGAAGGGGCACATGTGGCGGGTGATTCGGACAGTCGGCCACCCGCTGCTGCGCAGGACCTCGTTGAACGTGTCCCAGTTGTAGGATTTGCGCTGACTGCGCCGGTTTAACCACTTGAACAGGATCCGGGTGGCGGTGGTCTGGAACATCTGACAGCGTTCACTGTTGTCAGTGACCGCATAGAAATTCAGGTGTCCCTGTACGCGGCTGCGGGCCCGCGCCAGCAGTTCGCCGGTGCGGTGTCGATGCCGCTGCTTGCGGATCCAGTCGGTGAAACGGGCCAGGGCGGCCGCGATCTTCTTGCGGCTGGTCCGCCGTTTGACCTTGAAGGCCCCCCGGCGGGTCTTGCCGCAATAGAACGAAAAGCCGAGGAAGTCGAACTGCGCCGGCTTGCCGCCAACTCGCTGCCGATCACGACGGGCATAGCGCCCGAACATCAGGGTACGAGTCTTGTCCATGGCCAATTCCAGCTGAAAGCCCTCCAGGCGGTCCTGGAGCCGGAGCTGAAACTGGCCGGCCTCCTCAGAGTGCTCGAAGCATACGACAAAGTCGTCCGCAAAGCGGAACAGGTATGCGTGGCCTTTGCAGGCAGGTCGAACACGTCGGTCAAACCAGAGATCCAGCACGTAATGCAGGTAGATGTTGGAAAGCAACGGCGACACGATGCTGCCTTGCGGCGTGCCCACGTCGGTCGCTTGGGTCAGTCCATCTTCCATGATGCCGGACTTCAGCATGCGGCGCAAGAGGCGCAACATGCGCGGGTCTCCTACTCGCTGTGCTACGAACTTGATCAGCCACGCATGGTTGACGTGGTCGAAGAAGCCGCGTATGTCGGCCTCAACGACGTGGTTAATGGGGTGCTGCTGGATAACCCGCCCCAGCAGGTCCACGCACTGATGCGGGTTGCGCTGGGGCCGGTAGCCGTAGCTGAAATCCAGAAACAACGGTTCCCAGAGGAGCTCAAGCACACGCTTGACCGCCTCCTCCACAATCTTGTCTTCCAGGCAGCTGATGCCCAGGGGCCGCTGGTGGCCGCTGCCCGGCTTGGGCACGTAGGTGCGGCGCTTCGGCTGAGGTCGATACCCCAGCCGCGCCAAACGGGCGGACAAAGCGCACAGATTCTCTTCGAGATGCTGCGCATACGCCGCCTTGGTCTGGCCGTCCACCCCCACCGCCTTCCTGCCGTCCAGCGACGTGAAGCAGTCCCGGAGGTTGTCAATGTCCGTCACATGGTGGTACAACGAGGTGAACACCAAGGTGGGACACTGACGCGCTTTGGTGCCTATCCGTGTCAGGTCAGTTGCCACAGTTTTCCGTCTCTTTGCATAGACCCTGTGTTTCTCCTTATGCGGTCATCTACGCGCGGGAGCCTTCGCTCAGCGGGAGTTAACCGCCTCACGGCTAAACCGGCTCCCGTCCCGATACGGGGACGCCATCCGAATGCCTCCTTCGGTCGGTCATCCGTACTCGACACCGACAGCCGGCGCCAAGAGCTCCCCGCACGCCGGGTTTGCTCCACTGCTGTTGTTCTGCTCGATGCTGTCTGCGACCCCGGGGGCTCGCGCGCCGCTGTCCAGTGGCGCGGTCGCGCGCGTGGCCTGCGCACATCAGGAAGTGATCAGCAGGATCCCGAACTTCAGAATTTCTCGGGGCTGTGGGGCAGATTCAGGGCATACACCCTTCACCTCGCAGAACGCCCGACCCCGCAGTGCCAAGGCACGGCGGGGCCGGGTTCCGAGCGACTGGATCGGCCTTACTCGGGAAGGCTTCTTGTCATACGTTGGTCCTTCACTACAGTGGGACAGGGCCCGGTTAACCCTGATCAATTCATGAACCCCGTCGCGAGAGTGCGTAGCGTGCGGCAGCCAGGCCGGTGTCTTCCCCGGCCGAGCAACATGCCCGCCGGGCAGGGCCCCCTCCTCCGTTACTGTCGGGGAGGCAGTTCGCGAATGACGATACGACTGAAGTTTGTCCGCGTATTGTAGCCTCCGATGCCGACCCGACTCACGGCGATCGGGTCCGGATCGGTGTATCTGAGCACTTCACACCCGTTCACTATGCAGCGCAGAACGCCCCCGGACTTTATCAGTTT
>JAAEQG010000363.1 GCA_024231775.1 bacterium | reverse complement strand
CCGATCTCCTCCTCCGGCTCTGAGCCCAGGCGGGGTACTGCTTCCGGCCTCCATTTGGCCCGGTAAAGGGGGATACCCAGGCGCCGCCGCCGGGAAGTGACCGCCGAGCATTTCACACCAAGCTCCCTGGCGATCTCCTCGTCCGGCTCTGAGCCCAGGCGGGACACCACTTCCGGTGTCCACTTGGTCTCAGGATCAAAAACGGGGATACCCAAACGCCGTCGCTTGTCCCAGACCGTCCCGATTTTCAAACCAAGCTCCCTGGCGATTTTCGCGTCCGGCTCTGAGCCCAGGCGGGACACTGCTTGCGCAGTCCATTTGATGCCAGAATCATAGAGGGGGATGCCCAAACGCCGTCGCTTGTCCGCGACCGCCAGCCGGCTCACACCAAGCTCCCTGGCGATTATTGCGTCCGGCTCTGAGCCCAGGCGGGACACCTCTTCCGGAGTCCATTGGGCGCCAGGATGGTAAACGGGGATACCCAAACGCCGTCGCTTGTCCGCGACTACCCGGTATTTCACACCAAGCTCCCTGGCGATTTTTGCGTCCGGCTCTGAGCCCAGGCGGGACACTATTTCCGGAGTCCATTGGGCCTCAGGATCGCAAGCGGGGATGTGCAAACGCCGTCGCCTACTCGCGACCGCCCGGCGATTCATGCCAAGCTCCCTGGCGATATCGGCGTCCGGCTCTGAGCCCAGCCGTTCGATTATCTCCGGCGTCCACTCGGCAGGTCCACGTCTTGGTCGGCCGGCGGAAATACCCCGCCGCTGTCGCTCAGAAAACACTGCGGTTCGCGAGATCCCGGCCTTGCGGGCGAGCTCTGCGTCCGAGATCTTGCCCAGGAGCGCGACCAGTTCGGGAGTCCAGCGAAAACGGCGCCGACCTGCCGCCGGGCGTTTGCTACGATCAGTCATTCTGCCTCTCCCGGATCCCCAAGGCGCGCCTCTTGTCCCTGACCGCGGTATGGCTGCGGCCAATTCGTTCGGCGATTTCAGCATCCGGTGCTGTGCCGAGCAAGGCCAGTTCGTCCTCCTTCCAGCGCCATGGTGCTGCCCACTGAGCGATGCCCCGAATCTGCCGCTGGTGCCGAACCTCGGCAATGCTCAGGTCAAGGTGCTGCGCGAGCAACTCGTCCGGATCCTTGCCCAGGCGGGACACTGCTTGCGGAGTCCATTTGGGGCCAGGATCGTAAGCGGGGATACCCAGGCGCTGCCGCCTGGCAGCGACCGTCGCGCGTTTCATGCCAAGATCCTTGGCGATCTTTTGGTCCGGCTCTGAGCCCATGCGGGACACTACTTCCGGAGTCCATTTGGTCTCAGGAGTGTAACGGGGGATGCCCAGGCGCTGTCGCCTTTCCGCGACCGTCCCGTGAGTCACGCCAATATCCCTGGCGATCACACCGTCGTACTGCTTGCCCAGGCGGGACACTACTTCCGGGGTCCATCTGGTGCCAGGATCGTACCGGGGAATACCCAAACGCAGCCGCCTGGAAGCGACCGTCTGGGGGGCCAAACCAATATCCTTGGCAATTAGCGCGTCCGGATCCTTGCCCAGGCGGGACAACACCTCCGGAGTCCACTTGGTCCCAGGATCGTAACGGGGGATACCCAAACGCTGCCGCTTGTACGCGACCGCCGTACGTTTCACACCAAGATCCTTGGCGATCACAGCGTCCGGCTCTGCGCCCAGGCGGGCCACTGCTTCCGGAGTCCACCTGGAACCAGGACCGAAACTGGGAATACCCAAACGCCGCCGCTTGGAAGCGACCGCCGTAGGTTTCATATCAAGATCCCGGGCGATTTCAGCGTCCGGTTCTGAGCCCAGTCGGGACAATATCTCCGGAGTCCATTTGGTCCGAGGAGCGGAAACGAGGATACCCAGACTCCGCCGCCTGACAGCGACCGTCTCGGCTGTCAGTCCAAGATCCCTGGCGATATCAGCGTCCGGCTCTGAGCCCAGACGGGACACTGTTTGCGGAGTCCATTTGGTCCCAGGAGCGTAAGGGGGGATACCCAAACCGCGCCGATAGGAAGCGACCATCCTGGGGTTCATACCCAGCTCCTCTGCGATCTCAGCGTCCGGCTGTGAGCCCAGACGGGATACTTGCTCCGGAGTAAATTTGGTCGCAGGATCGTAACGGGGGATACCCAAACGCCGCCGCATGGAAGCGACCGTCCCGGGTTTCATATCAAGATCCCTGGCGATCTCGCCGTCCGGCGCCTTGCCCAGGCGGGCCACTGCTTCCGGAGTCCATTTGTTCCCGTAACGGGGGATACCCAAACGCCGCCGCCTGCCAGCGACCAACCCCGCTTTCAAACCAAGATCCTTGGCGATCTTTTGGTCCGGCTCTGAGCCCAGGCGGGCCACTATTTCCGGAGCAAAAGTGGCAGGATTGTAAGGGGGGATACCCAAACGCCGTCGCCTGCAAGCGACAAACTCTGATTTCAAACCAAGATCCTTGGCGATCTTTTGGTCCGGCTCTGAGCCAAAGCGGGCCACTACTTCCGGAGCCGCGGTAGGATCGTAAACGGGGATACCCATATGCAGCCGCTTGGAAGTGACCCTCGCGCGTTTCACACCAAGCTCCCTGGCGATCTTGAGGTCCGGCTCTTTGCCCAGGCGGGCCACTGCTTCCGGAGTCCATTTGGGAACAGATTCGTAAGGGGGCATACCCAAACGCCGCCGCCTCATAGCGATCGTCTCGCATGTCACACCAAGGTCCTTGGCAATCTCAGCGTCCGGCTCTTTGCCCAGGCGGGTCATTACTTCCAGAGTCCACTTGGCATGATTGTAAGCGGGGATAGCCAAACGTTGCCGCTTTTTCTCGACTATCCGGGTTTTTACACCAAGCTCCCTGGCGATTTCCTTGTCCGGCGCCTTGCCCAGGCGGGCCACTTCTTCCGGCGCCCATTCCGAACCAGGATCGTAACGGGGGATACCCAGACGCTGCCGCCTTCGCCCGACCGCCCCGGGTCTCAAACCAAGATCCCTGGCAATCCTGGCGTCTGGCTCTTTGCCCAGGCGGGCCACTGCATTCGGAGTCCATTTGGGACCAGGATCGTAAGGGGGGATACCCATGCTCAGCCGCCTTTGCGCGACCGCGCCGGACTGCAAACCAAGGTCCTTGGCGATCTTGGCGTCGGGCTCAGGGCCAGCTCCTCGGCGATGACATCATCGCCCGCCTTGCCCAGCCGCGCGACCAGCTCGGGAGTCCAATCAAAACGGCCCGCTATCGGGCGCTTGCTACGATCAGTCACTCTGCCCCTCCCTCATCACCCCTATGTTACTTCAACCGACGACAATACCAGAAGTCCAATACCAGAAGTCCCACCCTTCACGACTTCACAACCAGAGGGGGGTGGGGCATTACCCGCTGCAGGGAACCTCTGGCCCAGTTTTCGGGGTCCATCATAAACGTCGATGGCCCAGACTACGTATCAATGACGATGAAGGCCAGCCGCGACACTGCTCCAAGGTTCATCAAGTTTCTCAAAAGGAGCTTGCAGGGACAGCGGCCAGAGTCTGCCGGCCCAACCGAGTTGACCATCGACCTGCGCCGGGGGTTGTGGATGGACTGCTTCTCTCCACCATTCAAGGCTGGTGAGAGGATCCTTATCTCGGCGGTTGGCAGCGAGTTGTTTGTCGTTCCGGTCATCGAGCGTCTGGTTCAGACTGCCCCAGGGACGACTTTTCTCTATGTCTCCGACAGTCCCTTTGATCTCCCCATCCCTTCGGCTTCATCGGATCTGCTGGCGTCGGGACGGTCCCCGGAAGCCGAGTTTGATGGGCTGTTGTTTGTGACCGACAACGAGGCTCACCCCCACCACCGCAACGCACTTTCCCGACTCTGCGCCTGCTGCAAGTTTGCTGCGGCTTACATTCTTGGTCCTCACTTTCATCTCTTCGACATCACCCAACACACGCTGACGCCTGAAGCCGGAGGCAAGAGGCACCGTACCTTTGCCTACGTTGAGCCCTCAACGTGGCATTGGCTGTATACAATAGCGCGTTCCGGGCCTGGCAGAGGAGCGGTGGTGGAGATTGGCAGCTATGTAGGGGGCACTACACTTGCTCTTGCTGCAGGCTGTGTAGCCGGTGAGCGTGGACGTGTGGTGACCGTCGACGTTACTCTTGTTGATGGCT
>JAAEQG010000362.1 GCA_024231775.1 bacterium | reverse complement strand
GGCCGCATGGACGCGGCCGGATGAAGGCCACCAGCGGCGGCATGGATGCCGCCCGCCGGGAGCTCTAGCGACCCAGGGGCCCGAGCAGCGGAGCGGCCGCCGGCGAGCAAGCGGGGAGCCCCAGCGAGCTGCGCAGCCATGCCGGCGGACGCGGAGCGTTTAGCGAGGGACCGCTGGGGGACCGAGGGCCGCTGCCGGCCGGGAGGACAGCGCGGATGGAAGGGCCAGGCAGGTTTCCGATGCCGGCCAACGCAGGCCCGAGCCGGCCATGGATGGCCGCGGATGGCCGTGGAAATGCTGCCCGAGACCATGGATGGCGAGGACCTTATTCGGGGGCGGAGAGGTCGCAGGCCAAGCGATGATCCAACCCTAGACGGCTTCCCTTTCCGAGCGTAGCGAGGGTGAGGCGGCGGAGCCGGCGGGGAACCGCTCTGTGCGTGCCACTTCGTGAGATCGTCCGCGGGAGGCGGCAGGCCTTGCTACTCCGGGCGGCGGTGATCTTCCTCGACGGCGTGGCGGGTGTGCTGGATTGTCCCGTCCTGCACGGTGATGGTGAGAGTGACTTGCCCGTGGAAGCCGCGGCGGAGGGTCTGGGCGTAGATCCTGGAGAGCACGTGCTGGATCCACGTGCGTTCGCGGGTGTTCGCCTTGGAGTCGACCCTTTCCATGCAGTCAGCCTAGCGTTTCGGTCATCGGCTGTGAAGTCGAGCTCCTGAGCCGTCGCCTGGCGGGCGTTCTCGATCGCTCTGGTGCGATCGGTCGTGTGAACCTGGCGGGCGTCAGAATGGACGTGAGAGCGGTTATCGGATTCTCAGTCCGAAAACCGGGGTTCGACTCCCCGTGGGGGTACTTCAGGCGACTCGTTTTGAGTCGCCTGTTTTCGTTTCTTGACGCACTCTTTCGCAGAATCTGTTGCGTGTTAAGGGGTTGCGGCATGTCGTCCCGCTCGCTCTGCGACACCGTGCCACAGCGCGGCCTCGCTTCGCTCGGCCGCAACCAAAATCATCGAAAGAAGCTCCGAATCTCCGTCACGTCAAACAAAGACGATGTGTTGCTTTCCGGAAGCCAAGAAACTCGCAACAGAGGAGAGGCATCATACTTCGCCGC
>JAAEQG010000361.1 GCA_024231775.1 bacterium | reverse complement strand
GTCAGCCAGACGGGGGCACTCGGCGGTTTGGACCGGCTCGGAGATGATTGTCTGGGGCGGAGAAGACGGCAGCTCTTCGGTGAACACGGGCGGGCGATATGATCCGAACTCAGACGCCTGGACGGAGACGGCCACCACCGATGCGCCCTCAGCCAGACGGGAGCACGCAGCGGTTTGGACCGGCTCGCAGATGCTTGTCTGGGGCGGAAACGGCCCTACTGGTTATCTAAACACGGGCGGCCGCTACGACCCGGTCGCGGATGAATGGACGCCCATCACGACGGTCGATGCGCCGGATCAGAGATCCCAATGCACTGTGGTGTGGACCGGCTCGAAGATGATTGTCTGGGGTGGAAATAACGGCACTAGCCGCCTGAACACGGGCGGTTGCTACGACCCCGTATCAGACACATGGATCGCCACAACGGCTACCGGAGCGCCGGACGCCAGGTGGTATCACACGGCGGTTTGGACCGGCGCGCAGATGCTTATCTGGGGTGGAACTAACAGCGGCGCCTTCGATGAAACGGGCGGCCGTTACGACCCGGACATGAACTCATGGACGCCGATAACAAATGCCGGCGCGCCGTCAGCCAGATGGTATCACACGGCGATTTGGAGCGGCTCGGAGATGTTTGTCTGGGGCGGAACCGACGGCGCCTATCCCACCACGGGTGGCCGTTACGACCCGGACTTGGACGCCTGGTCCGCCACAGAGACCACCGGCGCGCCCTCCGGCAGACGGGATCACACAGTGGCTTGGAACGGCGCGCAGATGTTCATCTGGGGCGGAAACGGCGGTGACTATTTGGGCACAGGAAGTTGGCTGGGAATAGAGCCCGTACCGCCCTTGGCCACCACGGAGGAGGCGACGGACATTACCGATGCCAACGCCACACTCAATGCCACGATCAACCCCAACGGCGCGCTGACGACCGTATTCTTCGAATACGGTCCGACCACAGAATACGGCTTGTGGGTGATGGGGCCTCAGGTAGTGGGTTCAAGCAATATCACCGTAAGCAAAGCAACTTGGACCCTAACGCCAGGCATGACCTACCACTATCGCGTCTTGGCAACCAGGCCCGACGCAAGCACCTTTGGTGATGACATGACGTTCACGGCCGAGATGGACGTACTCACCGTCTACACCCTGGGCGACACCACCATCGATGTAACCCATGGCGACAACGTTTTCATGCAAGTGCATGTATCCGGCGCCGACGGCCCTGAGCACTACGCGTGGTACTTCGAAGACGGAACCAAGACCGAGATTTCGGTCGGCGACGACAGCGATACGCTCTTTCTTACGGACCTACAGGTCGAGCAGAGCGGTACCTATTTCTGCGACGTCGAAGACGACTTCACCACGGTCAGATCAGCCAACTTCGTACTCACCGTCAACCCTACTGTACCCGCGGCCGGCGTTGGCGCGCTTTCCTTGCTCGCGGCTGGGACCGCATTGGCCGGCGCCCTCGGACTGCGCAGAAGAGACGGGCGCTAGCCCGGCTACGACATAAACTAAAATAGATCAAAGGGCCGGGTTTGCAATCTTGAATTCTACCCGGCCCTTTGCGGTTCCCCACACATGAGCAAAATGTTCTGAATCCATTGACGCAGCGATTCTCTCTCGGGAATATCGCGGAGGACCCAGGTGTCGGTGTGGTTCCGGTAGGGGGGTGTCAGAAAGGTGAAGGGACCGCCGGGGTAGACCTCCCCAAGGTAGCGCCGCGTTTCTTCTACGGAGCCTTCCTGACTGATGAATTGGGGCCGCCCCTCCAACCGCTCCAGGCGCTCTGCCGCTGATACGCGATCACTCTCGGCATAGTCCCACTTCTTGATCCCATCGTAGTGACTGTGGCAAATGAAGCCCCGCCAAAGTCTGGCGATTTCATCATCGTGCAGCCCCAGGAAGTTGCACGCAATGGAGCCTCTCGAGAAACCCGCCAGGAAGACAGCCGCCGGGTCCCCCCCGTATTCACGGCAGATACCGGGAACAACGGTCTTGCAGTACGCGGCAGTGGCCTCGAGATCACCCCACCAGTTGAGTTCGTTGTGCGCGTGATCTTTGCTGATGTACGGCAAGCAGACCCAAATGAACCCTTCGCCTCCGCTGATTCCGTAGCCAAGATTGCAGTCCTCGACTTTGCCAGTACACACGTCGCCGAAGCGGCCGCGGTAACCGCCGTTACCTGCGTACTCCACGATGACCGGATACTTCTTTCCCTTCTCCCAGTCGGTGGGCAGGTACAGGGCATGGTGGACGCCGGTTCCGTCATACTGGGGGACAACCTGCCTGACGCGTCGTCCCGGAGCGGGGGCGTCCGTCGTCATCGATGGAGAAACGAGGTCATGGGGAATCGTTCGAATCTCATCCGGGGGGAGCACAGACTCGGTCGATAGGAAAACACCCCCTCTTTCCCGCAGGATTTCCTGCAACTCTTCGACGTCGATATCCTCGGGCGGGATTTTGTGCTGCACGGCCAAATAGGATGCGGCGCCGGCGGCCTGTCCCATCTTCATATATTCAGGTTCCATGCGCAAGGTGCAATAGCCGAGGTGGGTTGATGAGACGCAAAGGCTGACGAGTAGGCCTTCGACTTTTTGTGGGACGAGAATGCGGTAGGGAATTTGATAGCCCTTCTTCACCCCATAGCGCTCGTTGCCTTCGGGGATCTCTAGGTGCAGGTTGGTGCGGTCAAAGTTTTTGACGTGGTGCGAGTCGATGGCGTAGCCGCCACATCCGATGGAATCGGGTTTGGTAGTGTTCTTCGTGGCATCCAGCTCGGTGAAGACGTATTGCCCCATGATGCGGCGTGCTTCGCGGACATACAACATAAAGGGTAAGTGATTGGTGTCGGCAAACTCGTCTTTGGCGAGCCCCCATCGCAAGGTATCATTCCGCAAGACGGCGGGGACAGACGGGTCGTGTTGTAGAAAGTAAAACCACCCCAAGGTTAATCGAACATATTCATCGTAAATCGCGTCGCGTGTCGCATAGTCCCCTTCGGGAT
>JAAEQG010000360.1 GCA_024231775.1 bacterium | reverse complement strand
GAGATCAAGTTCAACGGATTCACGGACATGCTCTTTTTTGACACCCACGCCTCGTCGGTGGGTGGTCAGTGGAAGGTTAGGGGCGACGGTGGGACAGTGAACCCCTACTGGGCTATGTGGGGCGGCAAGCACCCATTCACTGAAGCCTGGCACCCGTGATAGCCGGGCGTCCGCGACGCCGCGCCACAGGTCGGGACAGCTCGTAAGCGCTTCGCGCACCTGAGTTTGCGACACCGACTACACGCCCAACAACGTCCCCCAGAACCTCGGAGAGTCGAGGGGATGTCGGAACGGGGACGTGTCTCTTGTTCGCAGTCAGACGCGCGGCGGCGCAAGCAGAGCGCTGCAGACTGCAGGCGTTGCCTTGGGGGCCGCGTGGCGCGGCCCAGGACGAGCAAGCCCGATCGTAGTCGGCGATCCCCCCGATGAGACGCCTTTGTAGCGCCAACGCCTCTGCGCTATGACGCAGGCTCCGCTCCTGCAAGATCATGTAGTGCGCAACTGTAGAAGACGGTCCTGGCGACGCCGGACTACTGTCTCACGTGGCGGTGGCGAGGGAGGCCTGCTGTGGGGTCGACTGCTGACTGCGGTACCAGTTGATGGTGCGGCGCAGGCCTTGGTCGAGGGTGGTGCGGGCTTCAAAGCCGAATCGGGCTTTGGCGCGAGTCGTATCCAGGCATCGACGGGGTTGGCCGTCCGGCTGGGTGGGGTCCCAGCGCAGCTCGCCATCGAAGCCGGTCAGGGCGGCGATCTTCTCCACCAGATCCCGAATGGTGATCTCATGGCCGGCGCCGATGTTGACCGGCTCGGACCCGTTGTAGTGCTCCGCCGCCAATAGGATGCCCTCGGCGGCGTCCTCGGCGTAGAGGAACTCGCGCGACGCATCGCCCGAGCCCCAGCAGGTGATGTGGTCTGTCCCGGATTCGATCGCGTCCATGCACTTCTTGATTAGCGCGGGGATCACGTGGCTGGTAGCGGGATCGAAGTTGTCGCCCGGACCGTACAGGTTCACCGGTAGCAGGTAGATCGAGTTGAATCCGTACTCCTGACGATACGCCTGGGACTGCACCAGCATCATCTTCTTGGCCAGCCCGTAGGGTGCGTTGGTCTCTTCCGGATAGCCGTTCCACAGATCGTCTTCGCGGAACGGAACCGGGGTGTTGCACGGGTAGGCGCAGATGGTCCCGACGGCTACGAACTTCTCCAGGCCACGCCGCCGCCCCTCCTCCAGCAGGTGAGCGCCCATGACCAGGTTCTTGTAGAAGAACTCGCCGGGGTGTTCACGGTTGGCCCCTATCCCCCCGACGACCGCCGCGAGGTGGATCACCAGATCCGGGGCCATGCGGTCGTACATCGCCCGAATGCCCTCGGTGGTGGTCAGATCAAACGTCTTCGACCGGGGAACATGTACGTCTCCCCATCCGCGGGCTTCGAGCTTGCGGAGAACATGCCGGCCAAGGAAGCCGGCGCCTCCCGTCACCACGATTCGCTTGTCGACCCAGCAACCGCTAATAGTTCACCTGCCGATACGTCCTGATGATGTTCCTTCAGCAGAGCTTCGCGCTCCGCCAGTTTCAGATCTTCCTCGGTCATCATCCGTGCCAGGTCCGCGAACCCGACTCTTGGCTCCCAGCCGAGCGTCCGGCGAGCCTTCGACGGATCCCCGCAAAGGATGTCCACCTCGGACGGACGGAGGTAGCGCTGATCGATCTCGACGTGGTCCTCCCAATCGAGGTGCAGGTTTCCGAACACCTCTTCAAGGAAGTCCCGCACCGAGTGCCTCTCGCCGGTGGCGATCACGAAGTCCTCCGGGCACTCCTGCTGGAGCATCAGCCACATGGCTTCGACGTAGTCGCCCGCAAAACCCCAGTCCCGCCGGGCATCCAGGTTCCCGAGGTACAGCTTGTCCTGCAAGCCCATCTTGATGCGCGTTGCCGCCCGGGTGATCTTGCGGGTTACGAACGTCTCGCCCCGGCGAGGCGACTCGTGGTTGAACAAGATCCCGTTGCAGGCGAACAAGCCATAAGCCTCGCGGTAGTTGACCGTCTGCCAATATGCGTACACCTTCGCGCAGGCGTAGGGGCTCCGCGGATGGAACGGCGTCTTCTCGGTCTGCGGAGTCTCCACCACCTTGCCGAACATCTCGCTGCTGGAGGCCTGGTAGAAGCGCGGGGGCCGCGGCATGTTCCGGATGGCCTCCAGAACCCGAAGCGTCCCCAAGGCCGCGACGTCGACGGTGTAGATCGGCTGCTCGAAGCTGACCCGAACGTGGCTTTGGGCCGCGAGGTTGTATACCTCGTCCGGGTTGACCTCATCGAGCACCGCGCTGACGTTGGTCCCGTCGGCGAGGTCGCCGTAGACCAGCTTGAGCCCGGTTCGGCCGGCATGGGGGTCCTGGTAGAGGTGGTCGATTCGGGCGGTGGTGAATGACGACGAACGCCGAACCAGCCCGTAGACCTCATAACCCTTGGCCAACAGAAACTCCGCGAGATAAGAGCCGTCCTGGCCCGTGATCCCGGTGATCAGCGCCCTGCGCATGGCGGTCACCTCCCTGGTTTTCGCCGGCCGCTCCGGCGGGTGGACTCACCCGCCCGGAGAACATATCGCCGACAGCGTTTCAATCGCAGCCCCAGCCGGGCGCGGTAACGTTTTATCGGTAGTGGGGTGCGGGGGGATGCACGAAAACCGGCGTCCTGTGGGTGCCTCGGACGAATGCCCCCACCAAGGGCGGCGGCAGGCCTCCGCCACAGGGCCTCTGAACGCCAGACGGCCTCATCTTGCGTGGTCGCCCCCGGCGCGGTACAAGGCATGCGCTCCGTGCAGTCGGGCGAACCTGCCCAGCGGTCGCGCTGGGGAGGTGGCGGCATCTCCCGGTTGACAGGCTAACTCCTTGTCAACACGGAAGGTATCGCTGTGAGGACCGGTGGAGTTGGTGTGCAGGGCTTGACCAGCCACTCGGCGCCACGATACTTCACAATGGACAGCCACTGCCTCCCGGCGGAGGCGCTCATGGACTCCGACCCTTGGAGCAACAGGAGGATATGGCCGGCATGAAGGTGACTCAGCATCAACCTCCGCAAGTTGGGCGGGCTTGGCATACGTTGGCTGCAGTGACTCTGGCGGCGAGCCTGGCCTCGGTCGGATGCTCGGCGCTGAATCCTGCCGCCGTAGACATCCTGTTTCCCACTGACATCGCCGCGGCGATATCCGCCGACACGCTGGAGAACGCACCGGGGCACGTCGCCCTGATCTTCATCAACGCAACCCGGTTCGACGGATCGACGCTGAACTACCTTCGTGGACGCGGAGTGGACGTGGACACCACTGAAGATCTACGCCCTCGGGTACGCCTGCGCGTGGGGATCGGGTTTGTCGGCGGAGCCACCGCCGACATCGAGTTCGTGGACGGCGCCGAAATCATCGACGCCCCACTCACGTTCGAGGGTGAAGGCGACACTATTACCGTAGCCGCAACAGCCCCGCCGGAATTGACCGAATTCACGCTGAACAACACTGTGGTGCTGTGCAACGTAAGCGCGGTGCAGCCGACGACCGCGTTCACCTCCACGACCACGTCCATCGACATGTTTGTCCCGGCTTTCCTCAAGGAAATCACGATCATCGAGCAGGATCTCGGCCCCACGGTGCGGGAGTTGGTGCAGACAACGTCGCCCAGGTTCGTACCTTTGCTGGTGGACGAAATCGATGACGCCAGTGGAGCCGTGGACGTGGTTCGCAACTTCGGGACCCGTGAGGTTCCGGGCTTTCCAACCAATCTGACATGCGGATCGGTGATCACCTTCGTGCTCAGTGGGGAGATGACCCTTCCCTTCGTGGTGGATGAAGCCAACAGCAACGTCCCCGGGTATCTGGACACGGACACCGCCGCGCAGCAAGCGCTCCCGGGACGTTTCCAGTTAACGGTCGATGTTCGGTAGCGTTTCTCGGCGGTGTCGGGGATGGCCCGTTCGCCGTAGGTTCGGAGACTCAAAGATGCGTCGCAGGGTACGGTTCTCGTTGGTGGCTATGACTGTGATCGCCGCGTGTGTCGGTTGCGGCGACAATGCCACGTTTCTCAGCCCGAGCTTCATCAATTACGCGGTCGGGGGAATCGTCCCTCTGGTCCCCGGCGCCGATTCCGGATTCATCCTCGTGCGCGTGGTGAACAACACGCCCAACAACATCCGCTTTGTGGTGACCGCCGAACGAGAGGTCACCACCATTGGGGATGACGGAGTCGAGACCGTCTCTTTGGAGACCGAGACGGTCCGCCTGCAGACCTTTCCCGCCAACCTGGCCAACGAATCAGGTATTCTGTTCAACTGCCCGGTGCGTCGGGTGGGCCTGGGCGAGAACATCGACTTCCCGACATCCGATCCGGGCCTCTTCATCGGTGCGATCCCCGGCGAGAACGAGGGTTTCGGTGTTCCGGGGTACACCAACCCTCTGAGCGCCCAAGCCGGAAACTTCGCCTGCGGCGACACGCTTATCTTCGAGACTTCGGTACAGGCGGGAACGGTTGGAAACGTACGCGTCTTGCCCTACATCCTGGACGCTGGGGAGCAGCCAGATCAGGTGACCGGGCCGGATACGTTCGGCAATGCCCGAACAGTGATCGAAGAATACTCACTGCAAGAGTAGCCGCTTCCGGTACGGTGAAGCAGTTGCTCTGGAGTCATCTCATCCATGAAATCGACTCGAACAACTCGGTTTGAGCACTGTTGGCTGGCGGCGGCCACCCTGTTCGCCGGAGGAACGGTCCTGGGGACTTGCGAGCTACGCCTCCGGGACGCCTTCGTCACCACGACGCAAGCCACCATTCTGACCGCCGTCGAGTGCCTACCGACCATGCTCGGAGCGGATGAGAACTCAGCTTGCGACGTCTTCGCTCAGAGCCCCGCCGAATAGGAAGGCGAGCCTGCCCGACTAGCCTGTAGTCCGGCTAAAGCATTCTCAATCCAAATGTAGCGGCCTGCGTCCCCGCAGGCCGAGAATCGAAGACGACCGGCGAGACGCCGGGCGCTACGTTTGGAATCATGCTGCTCGAGTCCGCTCAGGGCATGTCCACCGCGATGATGCGGCCCCGCGCATCACGAAACTCATGGGCGAACTTATCCAACCCCAACGCCGGATCAGCTTTCACGGCTATGGTGGTTGAACTATCCTGCTCCATCTGATGCAGGGCTGCCCGACGCTGGTTGAGCACCGCCGTGGCGACCTCCGGAGCAACCGTGAGCGTGATCATGGACACGTCTTCCTTGTGGGCTGCGAGCTGCAGCACGCGGATCACCTCCAGCACCATGGTCTCGACTGTCTTGGTCAGTCCGCTTCCCTGACAGTGAGGGCAGTCGGCGTAGATGCTTCGCTTGATCGAGGGACGTTGGCGTTGGCGGGTCATCTCGATGAGCCCGAATTGGCTCATCCGCAGCAGACGGGCGCGTTCCTTGTGCTTCTTCAGGGAATCGCGCAAGGCCCGTTCGACCGCCCGCTTGTGGCGGTCCAGGCGCATATCGATGAAGTCGCACACCACCAGCCCGCCCAGGTCGCGCAACCGAAGTTGCCGGGCAATCTCCGTTGCGGCTTCGATGTTGATCTGAAACGCGGTCTCTTCCGCATCGTCAAGGGCCCGAAACTTCCCACTGTTGACGTCGATGGTGACCATCGCTTCGGTGGATTCGATCACGATAGATCCGCCCGACTGCAGAGGAACCTTACGCGAGTTGATCTGTTCGATTTCGGCCTCGACGCCATAGAGGTGGAAGAGCGGTTCGGGACCGGTGTACAGCTCGATGATATCTCGGGCCCGCGGTACGGCGATCTGGAGGAACTCGCGGGCTTTCTCGGCGGTGGCTTCGTGATCGATGATGATGCGATCGAAGTCCGAGGTCGAGAGATCACGGATGGTCCGGATCACCAGATCCGATTCCTGGTACAGCTCGGCGGGGGCTCGAGTATTGCGAATCCGCCGCTCGACGCTCTTCCACAGGCGCTTGAGGTAGTTCAGGTCCCGTTGCAGCTCGCGCTTGGTGCGGTCCAGCCCGGCGGTCCGGAGAATAAACCCCATGTCATCGATGAGGCTCAGTTCGTTCAGCACGGACCGCATTTTGTGCCTGGCTTCTTCGTCTTCGATTTTGCGCGACACGCCCAGACGGCTCATGCCCGGCATCATCACCAAGTAGCGCCCCGGGATGGACAGATAAGTGGTCAGCGTCGGTCCCTTGGTTCCCACCCCCTCCTTGGTGATTTGAACGATGACCTCCTGCCCCCGGCGGAAGCAGCGGTGAATCGGCGGACGGTCTCGTCGGGGAACCTTCTTGCCCACGTTCTCCGGTTCGTTCTGCCCTTCGGGGAAGTAGCGCGGCTGCACGTCGGAAATGTGCAGGAACCCGTTCTTGGCCAAACCGAAATCTACGAAAGCAGCCTGGATGCTGGGTTCAACGTTGGTTACGCGTCCTTTGTAGATATTCCCCACGTGAGATTCTGCGCTTTGGCGCTCGATGTGCAGCTCTTCCAGGCGCTGCTCGTGGAGAATGGCTACCCGACACTCCTCGCCGGCGGACACGTTGATGATCATGTCGCGACCGGTCTTGGCCGGGCGTCGGGTAGAGCGGGTACGCCGCCCCACAGATTCGTCTTTGGCCGGAGGCGTGTCCTCGGTACTCGGCTCGCCACCGACCTCCTCCACGTGATCGTCCCGCTCGGTGTCGTCCTTCGCCTCCTGGCGCTCCGGCGCGGGACGCCGGGCCTTGGTGCTCCTCCGTCGCCGTCTTGGCGGTCGGGTGGTCCCCGCCTTCTCGGCATCCTCCCCGGTCGAACTGTCCCCGGCCCGACCATCGTCCGTGCTGGGAGTCGGCTCGGCGACCGCCGGGGCTTGCTCCGGAGCGGGTTCCGCCGCTTTCTCCGCCGCGGGTCGCCGCCGTCTCCCCTGCGAACGGCGCGACGGCGGCTTGGTCCGCCCGGAGGCGGTCGCATCCGATCCCGCGGGGCTTGCCTCAGGTGCCGCGGAAGAAACCGGGGTCGTCGCAGAATCGTCGCCCCCGGTCGCAGCGCTCTCCGGCGCAGCATCCTCCTCGACGCGGTCGGCGGTTTCGGGTTTGGAAGTCGTCCCAGTGCCTCGCCCTCTGCGTCTCCCACGGCGATGGGGAGATCTTCGCCGGGCGGATGAGGAACTCGGCTGATCCTGATCAGCCTCCTTGGAGGACTTGTCCGCCGTGCGGCCTGCCGCCTCGGAGGTGCGGTCGGCTGCCGGTGGAACTGCGGGCTTGTTGGGCGGTGTCTCGACTTCGCGGGAAGTCGAGTCCGCCTCGGTGGCGTCTGGACGCCTGGTCTTGGTTTTGCGGCGGCGCGTCGGACGCCGAGTTGTCTTGCTGCTGTTGTCGCTGACGGGCTCCGTCCGCGAACTGCTGGGTTCTACATCCATTCCACTCTCACTCGACGGGTCCACGAGAGGACCGCGTCGTTCGTTACGCCCAGGACCGCGCAGACTTCCGCTGGTTTGGCCGTACCCTCCGTCGTAGTGCGGAGCACCATGAGCAGCCCCTGATCGGTGATCTCCAGGGTGTCGAGGTACGGAGCGATATCCACGCGCTTGAGCCTCCCATCATTCTTGTTGACGCGATCAACGATAACCGGGTCGGAACCGACCAGGTGGGCGATGCGGGAGGAGACGTGCTCCCGATCAGGAGCAGAGAGTGCAACCAGATAATGCACGCGGTGCGGTTGGCACCGGTCTGCTGCACTCAGTTTCCACGCGCGGAGGATGGTGATCCCCCTGGGCATCGTTCCGGACAGCCGCGAACAAAGCTCCTCGCCTTCGAGCGTCTCGGTCAACTGGACCACCAAGCGGTCCGCGTCGGTCGCGACTCCTACAGGGCGAGGAGGTACCAGCGAGATCTTGGGATGCGGATTGAAGCCCTCCGAGAAGCGTACCGGCAGTTCAGACCGCGCCAGCGCCCGGGTGAACAACCGGATCATGTCTCGGTGAGAGCAGAAGCGCGCGTCACCTTCGACGGCGTACTCCACCGCATACCGGTATATCAGATTCTCGCCGATTTCCCCGGCTCTTCGGAACGTACTCCCATGAATGTCGTCCACCGGTACGAGCTCTTGCCCGACCGTCTCAGCGTATACCTTTATCAAGCCTCGCGCCCGAATCCGTGCGGGAGTTCCGCTAGATCGGATCCTCGGGCAGGAGCTTTCTAGTCATGTCACGCAGGTAGTTGGACACCTGCCGTTCGGTTTCGAAGGTCAACGCCTTACGGGCCACCCGTTCCGCGTGGGCCAGCGTCGTCAATCGAACCAGCTTCTTGACCTCCGGGATGCTTGCCGGAGCCATGGAGAACGTCCGCAGCCCCAGTCCCAGGAGCAGCAGAGTGTACAGCGGCTGGCCCGCCATCTCACCGCATAGACTACACGCAACCTCCGCCTTTGCACAAGTCCGGATCACATCGCGGAGGACGCGAATGACTGCGGGATGAGTCATGTTGTAGAAACGCGACACCCGCTCGTTGCCCCGGTCCACAGCCAACAGGTACTGGACCAGGTCGTTCGTCCCGATGCTCACGAAACCGACCTCACGGGCGAACTCCCGGCACTGCAGAGCGGCGGCAGGCGTTTCCAGCATCATCCCCACCTCGATGTGGGGGTTAAACGGTAATCCCTCCTCCTCCAGATCCTCCATGGCGTCGTGCAGGGTCATCTTGGCTTGGCGGTACTCCATAAGACTCATGATTAGCGGGAACATGAGCCTCACCTCGCCCAGCACCGAAGCCCGCAGAATGGCCCGCAGCTGAACCTTGAACATGTCCAGATGCTGGAGGCTGTATCGGATGGAACGCAGTCCCAGCATGGGGTTGCGCTCCTGTTCGTACTGCCGCTCTTGCGTGTACTTGTCCGCTCCCAGGTCGAAGGTGCGAATCGTGACCGGGCGTCCCCGCGTTCCCTCGATCGCCTCTCGGTAGGCCTGATACTGCTCCTCCTCGTCCGGCGGGCCCTCCGCCCGAAGGAAGAGGAACTCGCTGCGATACAACCCGATCCCGTCGGCCCCCTTCTCCACGCAGGTCGCTGCCTCCGAAGCGAACTCGATATTGCCCATCAGCTCCACCCGGACTCCGTCCTGGGTGGTGGGCTCCAGGTCGCGGAGTTGGATCAGCTCCCGCTCGATGCGAGTGTAGGTCTGCTGGCGCGCCCGGTACTGCTCGAGAGTCTCTTCGTCCGGATGGGCGATGATCATCTGGCCCGAACCGTCCACGATGACCAGATCCCCCCCGCTGACTCGGGTCGAAACGTCCTTAGCCCCAATGACCGCAGGTCGGCTGAGGGCCCTTAGCAGGATCGCGGTATGCGAAGTGGACCCGCCCACGTCCAACGCCACCCCCGCCACGTTGGCGTGCCCCAGACTGACCGCCACCGTCGGCGACAGGTCGTGGGCCACCACGATGGACGATTCGCTGAGGTGTTCCAGATCCTCCCGGGACTCTCCGAGCACGTTGCGCAACAGGCGGCGCTCGATATCTTGCACGTCGCGAATCCGCTCCGCCAGCAGAGGATCGCTCATCTGCATGAAGCGGCGCTGATAGTTGCGCATGATCGTGCTGACCGCGTAGGCGGCAGAGTACTTTCGTTCGCGGATGAGGTTTTCAATCGAACGCTGGATCTGCGGATCCTGGAGCACGCCGATATGCCAGTTGAACACGTCACCGGCGTCGTGTCCCAGACGATGGGACACCAGGTCCATCTGCGTGCGAATCTCCTCAATCGAGACCGTGATAGCGGCGCTGAGGACCTCCGCTTGAGCGCTGACCTCGCCGGCTGGAACCGCGCGCCTGGGGATGCGGTAATCCTCGGTGTTGAGGACCACCGCCTCGGCGATAGCCACGCCGGGGCATACCGCGATGCCAGTCAGGATCTCCATGTACCGGGCTACCCACTCGAACTCGGCTTCACCGTCTCACCCGCGCCACCAGGAAGGCTCCCGAACGCCACGGGCTTCCTCCCCCGCAAGAACAAGCCCCCGAGTCGTCACCCGCGCGGCCCTACTCCTCCCCGAATCGACTGTTGACCAACTCCTCCAGTGCGTCGAGCAACTCAGCGGCGTCCGTTCCCCGGGCAATGATCCGCAGAGAGGTCCCTTGGGGTGCCTCCAGCAGCATCATCTCCATCGGGCTGCGCCCGTCGACCTGCTCGGTTCCCTCCCCCTTGTCCACCCGCACTTCAGCCCCGAAACCGGCGACAACATCGACGAACTTCATCACCGGGCGCGTGTGCAGACCCTGACTGTTGACGATGCACAGCTCTCGAACCAGCTCCTTGCCCAGTTCTGACACCGCCGCGACCCTGCCACGAGACAACGACCAGCCTTCTCCAAGCGAGCGCAACGGCTCCGGGTGGACCCCTACGCCTCGTCCACCTCGATCATGAGTTCCTGAATCGCCTCCTGGGTGTCCGCTTGCCGAAGGAAACGGCGGAAGTTGTCCCTCTGCAGGTGGCGGAAGATCTTCTCCATGGCCGCCAGGTGGGCGTCCGCGTCAGACTTCGGGCTCAAGAGCAGGAAGATGGTGTACACCGGCGACCGATCCAACGCAGCGAAGTCCACCCCATGACTCGAACGCCCGACCGTCGCGAGGAGTTTGGTGATCTTCTCGTGCTTCACGTGGGGAACGGCCACACCCTTGCCAAAACCGGTGCTCCCTTGATTCTCCCTCAGGATCGTGGACTTCACCAAGGTATCGACCAGTTCCGGAGCAATCGCCCCGTGGTCAGCCAGCGATTGGACCAACTCACGAACCACGCCGTTGCGATCCTTGGCCTGCAGCTCGGCAATCACCGACTCCATGTGGACAAAATCTGTTAGCTTCATACACCTTCACCAAGGGAACACCTTGGCGCCTGTTCAGTACACTTCTCCATGCCGTCCAGCACGCTCTCACCCTACTCGGGGCGGGCGCTAGGCATCTCACCCAGCGCCCCTCCACCAGCTGCACACCACCTGTCCGTCAGTCCACCTCGGAATCCGTCTCCGTCTCTGGAAACTCGACCTTCTCGGGATGGTGTTTGCGATTGCGCAAGCGCTCCTTGTGGCGACGTAGCTGCCGACCGAGTTTATCGGTCAGGATGTCGATCAGCGCGAGCATGTCCGGTCCGGACTCATGGGCAATGAACGGATCCGTCCGATCAGCATGCACGATGATCTCCGCCGAGTATGCATCCGAAACGTGATCCAAGACCACGTCGATCGACGAGACGCGATCGAAGAACCGGGGGAGCTTGGACGCCTTCTCGCGCGCATAGTCCTTGACTCGCTCAGTAACTTCGACATGTCGGCCGGTTACAGATATCTGCACTGACCCACCTCCTGAAGTATTCCTTTACCGCCGGGTACGAACGAAGGGCGGTACCGCGACCGCCGTCTCTCCCTCGACCCGCAGCCCCCTGCCGGTGAATCGAAGCTACCCCTTGGCTGGCAAAGGGGGAACCCCTGCATCCCACTGCTCCTGCGGGGGCTTGATCACCCCGCCGCTGATCGTGAAGCGTAGAGCCTCGTCGATCGAAAGCGCCAAGTCGATCGTGTCGGTCCGAGGAACCGTGATCACGTACCCGGTCACCGGGGTCGGCGAACTCGGGATGAACACGGTTACCAGTTCCTTGCCGGCTACCTCGGCGACCGAACGCATCGGCGGACCGGTCCGCAACCCGAGCGACCAAAGCCCCCTCCTCGGGTACTCAACCGCCACCACGCCCGAGAACTCCAGCTTACGGTCCGAGAACACGAAATCCGTGACCTGCTTGAAGTTCGGGTAGATCGCTCTAACCACCGGTATCCGGCTCAGAGCGCCCTCGGCCATCCGCCAGATCGTCCTGCCAATCAGGCTGGCCAGGAAGATTCCCATAAAGTATACGAAAATGATCGCTACTAAGAAACCGATGAGCCCCAACTTGTACTTGGCGAACACGATCTGCCACATCGCTCGGCTGCGAGACTCCTCCGCTCGGGTGCGGACCGCCTCGTCCTCGCTTGCTAACGCCTTGTGGTTTATGACTTTATATTCAATCGTGATCCGCTGGCCATCCGCCCGCCACTGGTCAATCGGGGTCCCGTAGGTCAGGGCGTCGTCCGCCTGTCCGAGCTTGGGCTCGCCCAATGTGCTCGAGCAGACGTGGATCAGCCCGCGGGTGACGTATCGTCCCACATACTCGTCCAGGACGTGGTAGGCCCAAACCACCACCGCAATGGTCAGCAGCGCCGGGAGCAGGGCCGCCAAACCCCGCAGGAAGAACCTCTTGAAGTCCTCCCAGCCCGTCGGATCGGGCCGTACCGACGGATCCGCGTTGTCCGGTTTATCTGGCATAGCTTGTCGCTAGTCGCCGTTCCGGGATTGCTGTCCTCGGGGGGTACCCACGATGCCCCCCGCGACCGCTGGGTAGTGCCCTTACGGAACGCCGCGGTTCGTCCACCGCCGACTCGGGCTCCGCCTGCTACTCCGGAGATGGGCACGGCCTCCGGAGGCAGTCCCGGTTGTGACTCAGCCCGGAGAGCCGTACGATTCAGCCCCGCCGGGTCCTGATCGGCTGGGCGTGCGGCGATGCTGGAGGATACCCAGCCCAAGGTAGTCTGTCGAGGGTGAGGTCACTCGGCCCGAGAAGTAGCACGACCTTTCTGCAGCCCACTCGTAAAGATCAGAGGGTCTCATGTACACAGTAGTGTCCCGAGAGAAACCGCCAACCCGACACCGCGCCTTGGCTGCCGGCGTTCTTGCCCTCATCCTCGCCACGGCGTTGGCGGCCACACTGGTCCGTCAGCGAACGACGTTCCCGGTCACCTACCAGGTCCCCGAGGGATGGCGAATGAACCAGCAGGTTGCACGGGGAATCGAGTACCGCGATTCGGTCGGAAGAGGTCAGCTTATCATTCGCACCGATCGACGACCGCCATCCTTGTCCGCGATGGAACTCGCCTATCTGCTCATGGCGGAACATCTGGAATATTTCGCAGACCGCCTCGAACCCGCCGAACCGGAGACTGCTCCCCTGGGGCAGCTTCCCGGCGCCCGGGTGAGTATGCCGGAGACCGGTGACTACATTCACGTCGGCCTGCCCCCCGCGGACCCCGGCCGAATGGTCGTGGTTCGATATCATACCGACGGGCCCTTCTCTGAAGACGACCTCGAGACGGTGGCGGACCTTGTCGAGTCGGTCAGGATCGCCGGCTAGTACGGGCTCCGACAAGGCACCCTCGCGTCCCGATCTGGCCGGACACCCGTCCCCGGTGCCTCCTCGGTTGACAGACTCGACGGGTGTAGATGTAATCCTCGCGTGAGGCGGGCAACGGGCCGGTGGGGGTATCGAGCGCGGGTGGCCGCTGAGGGCACGTACTTCATTCACCTGAAGGGGGAGACCGATGGACGCATCGCAGGAAGATCCTTCGCAAATGCCCACCGCGCATCGCGTAGCGTTGCTGGCCCGTGATGATCGCCCATTCCACGTTATCCTCGCTCAACAGTTCGATCGAGAGCTTATTCACACGCTCTGCCGATTGGCGGAGCGCGTGCGGGTTATCGCGGAGACACGCCAAGGGGCCAACTTCCTGCGCACCCTGCTAAGCCACAAACGGGCGATGCTCTACTTCATCCAGCCCTCGACCCGGACGTTCCTTTCGTTTTCGGCGGCGTGCCAGATCCTCGGGCTCTCGAACAACGAGGTCCGCGACTCGTCCACTTCGTCGGAAGTCAAAGGCGAGAGCGAGGAGGACACCGTCCGCGTGCTCAGCCAGTACTTCGACGTGATTATCATGCGCCACCCGGGCGAAGGATTCGCCGAGTCGATCGCCCACAAGCTTAACCACATGCGCAGGAGCATCCCCATTATCAACGGCGGGTCGGGGAAGGACCAACACCCCACCCAGGCGCTGCTGGACATCTACACACTGCATCGCAACTTCAGCCCCGCCGGCCCCGGCGGGGTAATCCGCGCATTCGAAGACAACCCGTTCGCCGGTAAGACCGTCGCGTTCGCGGGCGATCTGGCCCGGGGACGCACCGTGCGCTCGCTGGTCTACCTGCTCTGCCGATATCCCGGCGTGCGTCTCCTGTTCGTCGCCCCGGACGAACTCCAGATTCACGAGGACATTCTCGAACACGTGGGACAGCAGAACATCGAGCACGAGCTCTGCGGCAGTCTGCCCGACGTAGTCGCGGACTGCGATGCCATCTACATGACCCGACTTCAGGACGAGCATGACCTGGCTGGTGAATCGAAGAAGATCAACCTGGAGGACTTCCGGCTGGACGCGGCCATGAAGGACAGGTTCAAGCCCAAGCTGGCCATTCTCCACCCCCTTCCTCGGCGTAAGGAACTCGACGTGCGCCTGGATACCGACCCGCGGGCCAAGTACTGGGAGCAGGTGCGCAATGGCATGTGGATGCGCGCCGCCCTGCTGGCGTTCGTGTTCAACGTGGACGGGGCGATCATCGACCACCACCACAGTCACTACAGCCACTAAGGCGCCGACCCGAGGCCGACCGGAGCGCGCGGGCGACGGACCACACTCCTACCCCGTCGATGTGTCGCCACTCTTGGGCAGGTGCAGGGCTCCCTCGTCGATGAGCGTACGTAGATCCCGCCCCACTCGACCGGAGAGCAACTCCGCCCCGCGCCGGTTGAGGTGCAGTATGTCGTAGAACAGCACATCGGGATCGTGCTGACCACACCATTGGGCATCATAGTGCAGCAGGGGAACACCGAAACGGTTGCAGAGGTCCGCCAGCCGGCGGTGAAAGCACGCGTCGGAAACCGCCATGCGCGTCCCTGCGATAGCTTCACCAAACGCGGGATGGGCAGGCGCATCGAGCACGACAACCTGGACCCCCAAGTCGCCAAGTTCGCCCAAGTCCAGCTCCAGTTGGCGCCAGCGCACCCCGTCGAGTACGGCGTGGTTGAACCACATACGGTCCAGGTAATCCACCGACTTGGCGATCTCCTCTGGAGTTGATGTGACGCATTGGTCCGAGGCGACGCCATAGAAACCGCGCTCAGGAACGTCCGGGCAGCCGGAGAGCTCCGGGCGAACCAAAACGCGACGGTAGATCTCCCGCTCAGGATAGAACGTCGCCTGGAGGGCGCGCGGGAGCGAGACCAGGCGGAGCCGATCCACAAACCCCAGCGTCCACAATACCTCATTGCTCAGCGACGTCGGCTGGTTGGCACTATCGTTGACACTGAAGATCGACACGCTGATGACCATAATGGGGGTGGGGGCGAACCGGTCCGTGAATTCGCGGAACGAGGCCACCACGGCGGAAGACTCGCAAGCCCCCGAAGCGACGTTCACCACCGCGTCGGGGCTCCACGACAACCCCTCCGCCACCACCTCAGGAATGATCTGCCGCTCCGCCCGCGAATCACCCGCGATGAGTATCGCGGGGCGGGAGGACCGGGTCAGCGCCACGATCTTGTTGCGAAGGGCTTCTCGGGCGATCGGACGCGGAACGATCCAGGTCGAGGCAAGGACGTGGACCAACACCACCAGCACCGCGCCAGCCACAGCGCCACCGCGGAGATGGAGTACCAGCCTCTTGCACCACCCGACGACACGAGGTGGGACGTGGGCCTGGTCCTCGCCCCAGGCGCGCCGCCCCGCGGACCCCGAGATGGAGGACTGGAGGGTCACTGGACCAGCGATGCTCCAGAAGGAGTCTGGAGCTGCCTTTCCGGGTCAGGACTCTGGTGGGGGGCAGTACTTGCATCACAGAGCGCTGGGGTTGCGTCTACCGTCACCGGTGCGTTGAGACAGAGCGCCCCGCCCTCGATGAGGATCTCCAGATCTCGCCCCACGCGTTCGGAGAACAAGGCTGCCCCATTGGCGTTGAGGTGCAGCAGATCGCAGAACATAGTGTCCGGATTCTGCTCTCCATACCACGCCGTGCCATAAGACAATACCGGAATGCCCATCCGCTCACCCAAACGGGTGAGTTTGCGGTGGAACCGCACGTTGGCTTCTCCCGGTGGGGTACCGGAGATTGCCTGCACGAAGGCGGGGTGCTCCGGGGCATCCAGGATGACGACCTGAACACCCGCATCGCACAAAGCCTGCAAATCGATCTCCAGCAACTGCCAGCGCGTACCATCGATAACGGGATCGTTGAACCACTCGGGCTCGATCAGCGAGAGCACCCGACGAACCTCCGCCGGGGATGAGTCCACCTGTCTGCCCTCGCGTACATGGGCGTATCCACGTCGCTTTACCGGGGGCGGATTCTTGTCCTGCACGTGCTCCACCAACTGTCGATAGAGCGCCCGCTCAGGGAGGAACGCGCTCTTGATCACCCGCTTGAGCGAGGTCAGTCTGAGGCGTTCCAGTGTACCCATGGACCAGAGGGCTTCGTCCGGAAGATACAGCGGTTGATTCGCCCGATCGTTGACGCTGAAGAGCGACACGCTCAGCACCATGATCGGCGCATCCGCAAACCGATCCGCAAACTCTCGATACGCCGCCAGCACGGTGGAATGCTCACACGCCCTGCAGCCGATGTTCACACTGGCCATCGGGTCGATCCGCAACGCTGCCGCCACGATCCGCGGGTCGAGATTCCACTCCGCGCGGGAGTCGCCCGCCATCAGCAGCACCGGAGCAGAGTCTTCGGTCAGAGCGATGACCTTCTGTCGGAGTGACGTACGGGCCACCGGATGCGGGGCCAACCACATCACCACCACCAGGTGCGTGAGAACCACCATCACCACCGCAGCCAAAACCCCGTGCGGCGCCCGCCCACCCAGGCGACAGGCCCAGGACCATACGCTGCACCGCGTGCTCGGCAGGGAATCCGGCGTGACCGACGCCACCCGCCAATCTTCCAGCACACCGCTAGAACTGGAAGTAGATGAAAGACTGAGCGTCATTCCGCAGCACTCCAATCACCACTAGGCCATAGAACATGGTGCAGTACGCCAGCCCTCGCACCGGCGCCGGCCACCGCAGCAGGAAGTTCAAGTCGCTCTTGACGTACTGGAACCACTGCATGAGCAGCAAGGGCAGAGCGTAAACCGCCAGGATGGTGGCCCCACTTCCGTAGAGCGCCAGCGAGGTGAAGATGGCCCAGAGCATGTCAGGTATCTGCTGAACCGATTCTGCCCGGAAGATGAGCCACCCCAAGCAAGTAAACTGGAAGAAAAGTCCGATCGTCAACCATCCGACCAGAGGCTTCCACCGGCTGGGCATCCACCGGTCCGCTCGGTCCAGCCACGGTTTGAGGGCCTTGTGAACGACCAGCAGCGCCCCCTGATAGACCCCCCAGAGCACAAAAGTCCAGGCGGCGCCGTGCCACAGACCACCCAGCACCATGGTCAAAGCCAGGTTGATGCAGGTGCGCCGCGGCCCCTTCCGATTGCCCCCCAGCGGAATGTACAGGTAGTCCCGCAGCCAACTCGACAGGCTGATATGCCACCGCCGCCAGAATTCGGCGGGGTTCCGCGCGAAGTAGGGCAGATTGAAATTGAGGGGAATCTCAAACCCCATCATCTTGGCCACCCCTCGGGCAATGTCGGTGTACCCCGAGAAGTCGCAGTAGATCTGCACCGCAAACGCGTAGACGCCCACCAACACCGCGCCGCCATGGGGGGTGACCTCAGCGCCGAAGACTCCATCGACCAGCCCCGCCAGTCCATCGGCGATGACCATCTTCTTGAACAGGCCCCAGAACACCAGGTATCCGCCCTCGTAGGCCTGCTCGAGATTGAAGCGGCGGCGGCGGCAGACCTGCGGAAGGAACTCGCGAGCACGCAGTATCGGGCCGGCCACCAACTGGGGAAAGAACGCCACGAAGACGGCGAAGTCCAAGATCCGCGTATGGGCACGAATCTGCCCCCGGTACACGTCAATCGTGTAGCTCAGCGTCTGGAACGTATAGAAGGAAATACCTACCGGCAGAATGACCTCGAGCAATCGCGGCTGAAGGGAGAACCCTACGGCGCCGAGCATCTCGGCGCAACTACCCGCAAAGAAGTCAAAGTACTTGAAGAAACCCAGAATCCCCAGGTTGGCGACGATCGAAACCGCCAGGAGCCCGCGCCGTTTGCGCGGGGAATGGGCAAAGGCGTTGGAGGCGCCCTCCGGCTCCCCCGACACCTCCTCGGTCTTCCGGCGATCGATCTCCCGGCCGCAGAGGAAGTCAATCACCGTGGAAAGCAGAATCAACCCCAGAAAACGCCAGTCCCACCATCCGTAGAAGAAGTAGCTCGCGGCGAGCAGCAGAAGGTTCTGCAGCACCAGGCTGCCCATCAACATGACGTAGAGCAGGTAGACCGCCACGAAGAAGACGGCGAACGAGAAGGTGTTGAACAGCATGAAGCCTCATCCTGCAGCGGCGCCGGGATCTACTTCGGTCCGAATCGGGGTCTTCCTGCCCGGCGGGCGATGCATGTTCCATCGCGCCACCAGCCAATCATGCCGTGTCTACGACAACGACATCAGCACTACCACCAGCATGCTCAGCAGGATGACGGCGCTCATCACGATGACGCCGATTCCATTCTCTCGGGTAATCACAACCGGTGCGCTGCGCGGGCGCCGGTGATGGTGATGGTGATGGTGATGACGCTTGACCAGCGGCGCCGTCGCCGTGCCCACCATGTACGGGCGTTTGCAGCGATCGCAAATCCCCACCGACGTACCCCGGGCCAGATCCGCGCTGGCCTTCGCTCCACAATGCACACACGTATGTGAGGCGGAGCGAACCACCTTGACCCGGTGCGTGCAATGTGGGCAACGGGCGTGCGACCCGGCTGAGTCGCTGTCCACGACGATCTCGCCCCCACACCCGCCGCATATCAAGCGGAATATGTGCCGGGTGGCAGGCTCAGGTACGGGTGGGGGCAGACCCGTGGCCGATGCATGTAACGTCGTCATCCTTTGACCTCCAAAGGACCTGTCTTTCCTCTCCCTTCACCGGAGATGACGTCACCCTCCCCCGAACCGGCCCTGGCAGTACGCACAGCCTCCGAGGTGACGTAGCAGTGTTTTCCTGAAGCACACGTCTCGATCCGATCGACCAGACGGACTCTCAGGTCGATTCCTCCCCCCAACTGTCGGCGTACGCCGGACTCGATTCGCCGACGTTCTCCGTCTCCGAATCCCCTCTGCGGAACGACGCGGATATCCACGTCCCGCCGAGGCCCCTGGCGGATGTGGAACCGGCCTACGCTGTCGATGTCGCGCAGTACGTAGATCAGCGACAGTGCATGCTTGAGCGTACCGTCGGCCGCCACGAGGTGATCCGTCCGCCGCCCGGCGACCATGTCCATCAGTGGGAGACCCCGCCCGCAACGGCAGGAACCGGACGCCAAGCGTCCCAGGTCCTCCGTGCGATAGCGGATCATGGGCATGGCCCACGCATCCAGATGGGTGATGACGATCTCGCCAGGTTTTCCAACCGGAACGGGACCGCCTTCCGCATCGACGACCTCAATGATGAGGTTCTGTGACATAACGTGCAGCCGACCGTCCGGACACTCGTGAGCGAGGAATCCGGCTTCCCTACTGCCGTACCCGTCTGCGACGGGGACCTGGAAGTAGTCGGAGATGGTTGCACGCTGACCGGCGTCCAGCGCCTCTCCGCTGACGAAAACACAGCGCAGGTTCGAAGGTCTCACAACCCGGCCGATCGAACGTCCGAACTCGCACAATAGCGCGATGCTGCTCGGATAACCGAACAAGGCTGCCGGGTTGTAGCGAGCCAGAGAATCCAGGTACCGACGCATCATCTCGGAGGACATATTGAAGGCACTGAGCAGCAGTTCATTGGTCAACCGATCCCGCCACGTACGTAGCTTCTCCTGCCTGCCGATCTCCGCCGGCGCTCCCCACAGATAGGCTTCACGCTCACCCGCCAGTACGCCGAACCACTGGTGCGTACACATCCGAGCCGCCTTGTCGTAGGCGATGCGCCGTCTGTCGTAGTGAAAGACCAGAGGCTCACCAGTTGAACCCCCGGTAGCCGATGCGTACACGCCCGCCGGACAATCGCGATAGGTCATCCGCTCACGGTTGGCTCGAATGGTCCCTTTGTCCAACAACGGAAGACGCCCCAGAACCGAGAAGGGATCGTCCACCGACGGATCCACGCCCGAATCCGCGAAACGCTCGCGGTAGAAGGCGCAATGATCGGATGCCAGACACAGCAAGCGGCGCAGCTTCTCAGCCTGCAATGCGCGCAGCTCCTCCGGCGCATACCACTGCTCCCGATTCAGGTCCCGCCAGTACCGGAACGTCCGGCGTCCCAGAATCCACTCGTGAAGCGGTGAGAGCAGGTTGCGAACGATCAACGGGTGCATCTTTGGCTTCCAGTTCACGGACGTGCAAAGCAGTCCCACAGACACTCAGCACTGATTCATCGTTCACTTTGGGACGTTGCTTGTGTTGTTATGGGCGGACGGGAGATGTGGGTTCGCCATCCCGCGAACCTCGGGGGTATCGCCCTACCCGGGTGTACGCCCACACCCAAGGCGAGGACGCTGGTTCTATCCCCAGTGTATGAACAGTCTGGCCCAAGCCGCCCCCTGCGGAGGCCTACCCTCCGGTGCCCAGTGTCAGGGTTGAGACACCGCCTATTATTGGACAGCAAGCATCCCCGCCCCTCGCCACCCCCGAGTTATCCACAACGGGAGCCCCCTCGGCCGCTCTTTTCCGGCAGCAAGCTTCTGCGCGAGGGCCGCCCAGCCCGAGACGGAACGTAAGTAACTGCCAGAAAGGAGATTAGGGGAGATTGGCCTGAGAATCACACCTGACCGCCATGGACGCCCCAGTTCACGCACCCGCAGCAGTACTGGCAAGCCCCATCAAGCACCGACCGACACCTGCCCGCTGAGCCACCAAGGCCTAGCGGGCGGGACTACGTTCCTCGCTCGTCGGTGCCGCGATGACGCCACCAGAGATAGGTCATCAGCGCTGTGCCCAGCAGACCCCAGGGCAACATGGACAGGAACCAGATCGTCGGATTAATCGCCGTCAGGCTGGAACCCGCAGGGGCGGTCGTCGCCCCAACCTCGGTGGCGGGAACCGCGAACTTGTCGAGGAACGAGCCGAGTCCGAAGCCAGCCAACATGGCCCCAAAGTACTGAAAGGAATCGATCACGCCGGCTGCAAAGCCCGCCATTTTCCGCCCGCCCAGATCCATCGCGGCCGCGGTTCCCAGAATCGAGTGCGTGGCGTTGCAGCCTGTATGGATTCCCAGAATGATGATTACGGCCACAGAGGCCGACACGTGCATCATCCCCTCCGACATCATGATCGCGAGGACGATGAATGCCGTTTGAAGGAGGTATAGGAACGCGGCAACCGGTGCGCGCCGTCCCTTGAACAACTTGTCGGAGATGATTCCCGATCCAAGCGAACCGGCCGACGCCATGATCGGGAACCACACCGCCACAGTAGTCACCACGAGAGCGTGCTTGAGGCCCAGGGTCCACACCTCATCCATGTAGATTGTGAACCAGTCCCAGATAGCCGAGCGGATGAAACCCGTGCAGAAGTAGGCGCCGGCGACGATCCAGACCACGGGGTTAGAGGTGATCCTGCGGAAAACCACGCCCAGGCGAATGTGAGCGTGGGGGTCGTCGTCGGGGTCCTCCTCATCGTGGACAATCCGATAGCCAGCTTCCTCCGGATGGTTCTTGGCGATCAGGTTCATCAGGATGATGACGATCACCACCACCGCCGGCGGAATGATGAACATGTACCGCCAGTCGAGCGTCGGGACGGAGATGGTGTAGAAGATCAAGGGAACGGCGAATCCGGTCGCGAGTAGACCGCCGAGCTTGCCGGCTCCCATCCCTCCAAGGTTGATCATGATGCCGAAGATGCCCGCGAACGTGCCGCGCTCCCGCCGGCGGAACCACGCGGTGTTGATCTTGACCATGCCAGGGGCGCCGAAGGCCTGCACATAGCCATCCACCGTGCGGACGATCAGCAGCGCAAAGAACAGCCAGCCGATGTTGGACCAAGCTACGATCCCAAACGTGAGATTGAGGATGACCGTTCCAACGGCCCCGATGGTCATCGCCTGTTTGCCGCCCAGTTTGTCGGTGAAGAGCCCGTTGACGAACTGGCCCACCGCGTAGGCACCATAGCGCGTGCCTTGGATGGCCCCGTACTCCGCGTTGGAGAACCCGAGCGACTCCTTGAGCTGAGGCGCAATGATGCTCAAGTTGAGGCGACACAGGTAGTATGTGGCGTAGGTCAGGCCCAGGATGAGCCAGTTCTTCACTCGGGACAAGCGGAACCCCGGCGGATCCCCGTGCCGCCCGCTATCGTCGCGTGCTGTCTCAGCCTGCTTACCTTCCGGCATGGATGCCTCCAAACGCTCTCTGGTGGGCTAGAATCGTGAGCACGTTACACCGCTCGCGTAGCGGACGCAAACTTGGGGAGCGGAGCAGCTCCCGGCACAGACCACCTCTGAGAAGATATCACAGGGCAAACCGCGACGGAGGAGACCACCGTCGCCATCCGCACGCCTGGCGCCTGGAATCACGTGGGAGGCACCCTTCATCCTGGTGGGAGGTGGGCCTGGACCAGGTCGACGGCGCGCAACTTGGTGCAACCCGGAAGGCTCGTGGGCGGGGCCATACCGACCCATCCGTCGTCTTCAAGACCGGTCACGATCGAACGTTTGGCTCTCGGTTTCGCTGGGTCTTGATGAGCAGAATGCGGGCGGTTGCCACGGGCGGCTTCACCGGGTACGGTGCGCGCAGCGCAGCACCGGACCTCCGCTGAGTGAGGTTTCGGAACGCCAGCGAAGCCGGTCGCCGTGGTCGCCAACTGGAGTAGTCCATCGTGGAGATGAAGAGTCTGTTCAAAGTCTCACCCTTCGAACCCTTACGCGCCCATCTGAGCACGGTGATGGAGTGTGTGGAGACGATCAAGCCAATGTTCGAGGCTGTTCGTGCAGCAGAATACGAGCGGCTGGAGGAACTGGCCAAAGAGGTGTTCAAGAAGGAGCACGAGGCGGACATCGCCAAAAACGAGATTCGCCAGACCATTCCGCGGACCTTCTTCCTGCCGGTGTTTCGGGGTGATCTGCTCGCCTATCTGAAGCTGCAGGACAACATTGCGGATGAGGTGGAGGATCTCGCCGTTCTGCTGACCATCAAGCATCTGGACTGGCCGGAGCCGCTCAGCGACGACATCTTCGAGTACATCAACAAGGTGTTGTGCGTGTGTGAGAAGACCCGAACCCTGAGTGACCATCTCGCCGTACTGGTGGAGCAGAACTTCGACACCGATCCGGTGGACGAAGCCTTGGAGATGGTGCGTAAGATCGAGCATGCCGAGTGGGAGGCGGACCGGATGAGCTACGCCCTGGCCAAAGCCCTCTTCGCCCAGGAGGACTCCATGAGGGCTACGGACATCTTCCTCTGGTCGCGGATCTTTGGCGAGCTGGGCCAACTGGCCAACCACGCGGAGAACATCGGCGACCGTCTGCGGCGGATGCTGGCTTCGCACTAGCGCGGACGGACCTTACCCGGCCCCCAACGACAGGCGTATGGTCGTGACGGATGGTTCGACAGGCTCGCTGGCCGACAGCCGGAACCGCAGGGGCATCATGTCCGGTGGCGAGAGTGTATCCCTCTTACCCCAAGCAGGTGGAATCCCGTCATGTTCTTGGCGCAAGTGACCGAGGTGGTTGCCGGCGACGGGTCTGTGGTACCGGCCTACTTCATGTGGTCCGCGCTGATCATCGCCATCGGAATGCTGATCTGGGACACGGTGGAGGTCGGACGGAACGACGCGGCCAATCTGATCAACGCGGTGTTCGGGGCGCGCATTCTCACCCGCCGGGTGGCGATTCGCGTAGCGGGGCTCGGGGTGGTGCTCGGGGCGGTATTCGCCTCACCGGTGATCGACACGGCGCGCAAGGGCATCTTCGACCCCACCGAACTCAATCTCCACCAGGTATTATGTGTCTACCTCTCGGTCTACCTGGTCGACACCATCCTCCTGTACGGCTACTCCGCATTCGGTATGCCGGTGAGCACCACCGCGACCCTGGTGTTTTCCCTGATGGGCGCCTCCGTCGCCATGCAAGCGGACTCGGTCAACTGGAGCAAGTCCATAGGCGTGATCCAGGCCATCATCGTCTCCATCGTCATGGCGGGGATCGCCGCGTTCTTCGTTCAACGCGCGGTGCGCGGGGCCATCCGCGACCGCGCCGACAGGCTAGCGACCCTGCTGGCCCATGGTGGCTGGGTCGGCGGCGGGATGCTGGCGGGGCTGTGCTACTTCCTGCTCATGAAAGGTATGAAGAGCGTTCCGCTCGTCGCCCGTCTGAAGGAGGAGTTCATCACCTCGTACGGCGCCCCGGTGGTCATCCTGGTTCTGTGGTTCGCCTTCGCCGTACTGATCCACACCATGCTGGTGATTTATGGCAAGCGCGCCGCCAAGCTGCTCTTCCCCGGTCTGGCGGTTCTGGGCACCTTTGCCATGGCGTTCGCCTTCGGGCAGAACGACTTGGCCAACTGTGCATCACCGGGTCTGGCGGTCTCCAACCTGTTCGAGAACCGTCATGAGACCGACGCGGTCGGCGTAGCTACGAAGGTCAACGTCGAATCGTGGAAGCTACTGGTATGTGGTTTACTGCTGGTAGCCGGCATGATGACCAAGAACGCCCAACGCGTAACCGCAGCCGCGGTTCGGGCCGGCAGTATGGGCGACCATGTCAAGCTCTGGGCTCCGGCGCCGTTTGTACGTCTGGCTGACCGGATTCTCGCCCTGCAAAAACGTCGCACCGAGCTGGCCCCCCCTCCGACGTTCAGCCCCCGGGGCAAGAAGATGCACTACGATAGCCTACGGGCCTGCGTGATCATGTACGTATCCGCCAGCGTGATCGCAACGGCTTCCAGCCTGGGCTATCCGGTATCGACGACTTACGTCGCGTTCTCCGCCATCATGGCCTCCGGAGCAGGTGACCGCATCTTCCAGCGCGGCGATAGCGCCTTGAAGCTGGGCCGCTTCATGTGGGTGGTCTCTTGCTGGTTCGCGGCGGCGGTAGTATCCGCCACCGCCGCCGGAATCGTGTCTCGACTCATCTTCCATCTGGGTTTGATGGGCGTGTTCGTCGCCCTGGGCGTCAACCTCACCGTCCGCCGCTACATCAGGCGGCGCTCGGACGTGCACGAGCAGAGCGTCCGTGAAGCCGCCGACGAACGCATGCACCCCGAAGACTACGCCCTCGAAGAGGACGGATAATACGCATTTCGGTCGGGGCGCAAGGAACGTACGGAGCGAGCTAGATCCGATCTATGACGGGCCGCTCTTGCGCACGTCTGCATCGTGGCGTGCCTGGGCGAAGTCGGCAACGTGGTCGTAGACGGTTGCCAAGAAGCCAATGAGCGGAAATCCGCTGCGCGGAAACGGAGAAGGGACCAGGCGTTCCAGCGTGGGCGTCGCTCCTCCGAGAGGTGGGGGCTCGAGTTGATCGAGGTCTTCCACGGACGACCAGAACTCCGGAGGAATCTCCAGTGGCGGCGACGAATCATGGTGATGGTTGGTTTCTGTGGTCATGTCGTTACCCCACGGCGTCGCCCGCCAGAGCGATGTACTCGCGCAGGTCAGTGGTCGAAAGATCCGTAAGCCACTCGTCCCCGCGGTGCAGGATGGAATCGGTCAGGGCACGCTTCTCCTCCAGCATTTTGTCGATGCGCTCCTCCACCGTACCGATGCAGACGAACTTGTGGACCTGGACACACCGGGTCTGGCCCATGCGGTGGGCGCGGTCGGTGGCTTGGGCTTCAACCGCGGGGTTCCACCAGCGATCAAAGTGGAACACGTGGTTGGCTGCGGTGAGGTTGAGGCCCAGCCCACCCGCCTTGAGCGAGAGCAGGAACACGCGGATGCCGCCGTCGGGATCCTGAAACCGCTCGACCATCTTATCGCGGCGTTTTGGAGGAGTCCCGCCGTGCAGAAAAAGGACCTCCGCGTGGAGCCTTTCCGTGATGAGTCGTTCGAGCAGGTCACCCATCTTGCGATACTGAGTGAAGACCAGGGCGGCGTCGCCTTCGGCAAACACCTCCTCGAGCATTTCCACCAGTCGCTCGCACTTGCCGCTGCGTTCATCAAGCGGACCCGGCTGCTTCAGCAGATGACAGGGATGATTGCAGACCTGCTTGAGCTTGGTCAGCAGTGCGAGGATCAGACCGCGTCGCCGGATCCCCACGGCGGAGTCGATGACTCCCATAGTCTCGTCCACGGTGCGCTGATAGAGGGCAGCTTGCTCTGGGGTGAGGTTGCAGAAGACGCGCATCTCCATCTTCTCGGGCAGGTCGCAGAGAATCCCGGGGTCGGTTTTGGCTCTGCGCAAGACGAACGGGCCGAGCATACGCCGGAGTTGATCCTGGCGGGTGCGGTCCGCCAGCTTCTCGATCGGAACGACGAAGCGTCTTCTGAACTCCGTGGCGGAACCCAACAGCCCGGGATTGAGCACGTCCATGATCGACCAGAGTTCAGAGAGGTGATTCTCGAGCGGCGTTCCGGTGAGGGCGACTCGGTTGGCGGCGGGCAGCAAACGAATCGCCTTGGTCTGCGCCGCCTGGGGATTCTTGATCTTCTGGGCCTCATCCAGGGCGATACGCCGCCAATCCACTCGGCGGAGGTTCTTCAGGTCTCGGTGCCCCAGGGCATAAGTGGTGATTACCACGTCATGCTTCGGCGCCGCCTCGACAAGAGTGTCCCCGATGAGACGGTTCGGACCGTGGTGCACCAGCACCCGCAAACCACCGTCCTGGCCAGTGCTTCCGGTGAAACGCTCGATCTCCCGCTCCCAGTTGCCCACCACCGACGCCGGGGCGAACAGCAGGGTCGGCCCCACCGCTTCGCCGCTCTTCCGCTCATGCAGCAGGAGGGCGATGAGTTGGATAGTCTTGCCCAGCCCCATGTCATCTGCCAAGCAAGCTCCGATCCCCAACCCATCCAGAAACGCGAGCCAGTCCAGACCGCGCCGCTGGTAAGGCCGGAGCGTGCCCCGGAATGCCTCCGGCTGGGGCAGCGCTTCGACTGAGGCCTCAGGCGCCGCCTTGAGGAGTTGCTCGAGCCATGAGGTTCCGCTGATCCCGGTGATGGGTAGCCCGGCATCGAGCTCATCCACGCCAAAGACCATGCGCAGGGCTGTGCGCAGGGACATAGTGGTCTGCGGTTGCCCGCGCATGAAGGTCAGGGCCTCTTCGGCGGCGGCGGCGTCCATCTCCAACCAGGAATCACCATACGGAACCAGGGGAGCACCGCCCGCGGCGAGCTGCTCGAACTCGGGCAGGCTGAGCTGGGCATCGCCGATGGCTACGCGCCAGTCAAAGGAAATCACGCTATCCAGCCCCAGCTTTCCGGGAGCCGGCGAGTAGGAACCCGATTCCAGGTTCGGCGGACGCACGGAAAGGTGCAGCCCCAGTTGGCGCTCCGGCTGGGTGGCCCATTCCGGAACGACAACGCCGAACCCGCGGGCGTGCAGCAGCGGAGCCCATTCTCGGAGGAAGGTGTGAGCCTCGGAGATGCTCAGCGCAAGAGTGGACGGAGCCGTTCCGGCAGAGACATCCTCGAGCAGCGGGAATACCAGCGCAGCTCGGTCGAGTTCGGTCAGCAGTTGATCGCGGCGGTGCCCCAGGTGTCGACCGAGCAAGGTCGGCCTGCCGCCGTGCTCCGCCCAGACCTGGGCCACATCCCAGCGCTGGGCGGGGTTGTCCAGCGCCTCCAGGTGGAGGGCGATCCCCCATTCTTTCTCTTCGTCAGGGTGCGCAGGACGTTCACCATCGGCAGACCGACGGCGAGTGGGTTCGGTCAGAGAAAAACACAGGCGCAACGGTCCGGCGGACGCCCCATCGTCCAACCGGCCTACCCAAGCCCGGATTCGGTCGGTGAGCTGAATGCTCTCCTCCCGGTCCTGGCAAATCAGCCGGTCGCCCCCCAAAAGCGCGGAGAGCCAACGCACCTCGCTACGATCCTCACAAGCGGCCCGCTCATGGATGCGGTCGAAGAAGGGATCCTGAGCAACATTGCGCCGGATCACCGCGTCAACGGTCGTGCCGATGAACTCCTCGACAATACGCAAACCCCCGGCGGAGGACCCGTTGAGATTCGGACGCTCTGAGTCGTCGTCCACATCGACCGCAGCACAGACCGGCGGCATGACGGCGGCGATGCGCTCCACCCACGCGAGTTCATCGCCCTCCTGGGCAAAGGGCCGCCACAACGCCGCAAAAGTCTCGTCGGGGCACTCCTCGATGTCGGGCACGAATCGCCGGTTGGCCAGTAACGCCAGCACGTACTCAGCCAGCCGAGCCCAATACCGCAGCGAATCGCCGCATACTCGCGGGAGCGGCGCTGCCACCGCAGCCAACAAGTCGATGGTGTCTGCCGGGGAGAACGCCAGCGTCGGAATCGCGACGCTCTGCATGGACGAGGACCCGTCTCCTTCCATCGATCCCGGAAGCAGGGCAATCGCGTCCTCGTCTGCTACGGAGGCCAACAAGGCGTCGGGCGACCATTCGCCGATCAAGGCGCGCACCTCATCCACCGGAGCGGTGCTCAACCCAGGACCGGCAATCTCTCTTGTATCGAGATCCAGCCCGGGCATGGCGACACCCCAGACGTGAAGCCTCGAATCCCACCAGTTCCCTTGCAGCACAACCATCCGTCGGGTACCTCGGCCCCCTCCCCCCCCGCACACCGAGGCTCGCGTGTGGCGAACTCCGCCGTGGCGGAAACCGCCTGTATACCAGCGCCGCGTCCTGTCTGAAAGCCCCTCGCCGACAGGATCGGAATCACTTGCACATGGCGGAGGAGGACTCTAAGCTCTAGCCCATGAGCGAAGGACGCAAGATACGCCTGACGGACTACGCCAGTTGTGCCGGGTGAGCGGGTAAGCTCCCCGTCGAGCGTATCGCTCAGGTTCTGAGCGCCCTACCCCGAAGCACCCATCCCGACCTGCTCCTCGGCGCGGAACACTTCGACGACGCGGGGATATATCGCATCAGCGATTCGTTGGCTTTGGTGCAGACGTTGGACTTCTTTCCACCGCTGGTGGACGATCCGCACACCTTCGGCCGAATCGCCGCGGCGAACAGCCTCTCGGACGTTTACGCCATGGGCGGCACCCCGCTGACCGCCTTGAATATCGTGGGCTTTCCCGACAAGGACCTTCCCAACGAAATCCTCGAGCAGATCCTTCTGGGAGGCCTGGAACGAGTGAACGCCGCGGGCGCGGTGGTCTGCGGAGGTCACAGCGTCAGGGATGCCGAAGTCAAGTACGGCCTGTCCGTCACCGGAACGGTCCACCCCGACCGATACGTCACCAACGCCGGAGCCAAGCCAGGCGACCAGCTAGTGCTGACCAAGCCGATCGGGAGCGGCGTGCTCACCAGCGCCGCGAAATCCAGACTGATCTCCGAAGATGAGCTGACCGAAGCCATCGACGTGATGACCGACCTTAACGCCGCGGCGGCGCAGGCGATGATGCAGGTCGGTGTCAACGCCGCCACCGACATTACCGGGTTCGGGCTCATCGGTCATGCTTTCGAGATGGCGGATGCCAGCGGCGTGTCGCTCGAGCTGGCGGCGGGAGAAGTCCCGCTGCTCGAACAGGCGCTGAGCCTGGCTGGCCGGGGGTGTGTGACGCGGGCCCACTTAGCTACGCAAACCTATCTCGGGGATCGGCTGACCACCGCTCAGGTGGATCCAACCCTGGTCAATGTGCTCTGTGACGCCCAGACGTCCGGTGGTTTGCTCATCAGCGTACCCGAGGATCGGACCGACGCACTGTGCGCAGCGTTGCGGAAGGGACAGTGCAAGTGCGCAGCGCTGGTCGGACGGGTCGTCGAGGCGGGAGAGACCGCCGTTTCGCTGCGCTAGTGCTCTGTCACGTTCCATCTGATGGCGCGGGCTGAACCGAGCCGCGACCGTGAGGGAGCGGACCTGCGAGAGCGGCGGATACTGCGCTCAACCGCTTCCTCACGGTCGCGGCTCGGATAACACGTCGATCAGGTACGGCGCTGCGCTGGCGCTCTCCACGGAAGGGGGTCGCGGTTTCGGAGTTGGCTGGAGATGCAGGGCGAACGTCTGGAGTGGAGCGAGATTGAAGAGGTCGTCGGTCAGTGGCCTGGAGAAGCCGCCGACCTGGCGATGGAACTGCGCGAGTTCGTGCTCAGTGTGTCGCCAGCCCTGGCAGAGACCGTTGCTTTTCACGCATTGTGCTACTGCAAACCCGACCAGCCCTACGGCGTGATCGGCGGAAATGTGTGCATGATCGGTCAGCGTGACGGCTGCGTCCGCTTGGGCTTCATCCACGGCGCCTCTTTGCCCGATCCAGCCGGGTTGCTGGAGGGCACCGCAAAGGCTGCACGCCACATTCCGATCCGCAGCTCCAAGGACATCCGGCGCGGCGCGTTCCGCAAGCTCATCCGTGCGGCGATCGCGCATCAGCCGGGGGCGTAGCGCCGTTTTGATCACTGGCGTCGACATACTATACTCCCCGTCATGATTCAGCTCCGCGATCTGCATAAGGCATATGACGCAACGACGGCGGTGGACGGCGTCTCTCTGGAGATTCGCGCTGGAGAGACCTTCGGTTTGCTCGGGCCTAACGGAGCGGGGAAGACCACCACGATTCACCTGATGGTCGGCGTGCTCCAGCCCGACCGCGGCAGCGTACTGATCGACGGAGTTGGCGATCCCGCGATTGCTTCGGTGCGGCGGAACATCGGGGTCGCTCCTCAGACCCTCTCCATCTACGACGAGTTGACGGCGGAGGAGAACCTCCGCTTCTTCGGTCGGCTGTACAGCCTGTCCGGATCCGCATTGGCTGAACGGATCGACTGGGCGATGGAGTTCTCCGGTTTGACTGAGCGCCGCCGGGACCGCAGCAAGACGTTCTCGGGGGGTATGCAGCGGCGACTCAACTTGGCCTGTGCGCTGATCCACGATCCGCCGGTGATCCTGCTCGATGAGCCCACCGTGGGTGTTGACCCCCAGTCCCGCAACCACATCTTCGAGTCCATCGAGTCGATTAATATGGCAGCGCTACTTTCTCTTCAAGCGTCTTCCGCGTTTTCGTCGGCTTCGGTATGACGCTTCGTTGCGATCTTGATAGTAATGGCAACAGGCGGCGATGTGGGGCGGCGCGTGGCGCGGTTGCTTCCACAGCACGGTGG
>JAAEQG010000359.1 GCA_024231775.1 bacterium | reverse complement strand
GAACTGATCGACGGCGTCGTGCGCAGCTTGGGAGAGATACGGTAGAAATCGCCGTTGGCGGCGCTGATCTGCCCGGCGCGGTTCTGATGCACCTTGAGCGTACCGGAGAAGACCGGGACGCCCTCATGCACCTGCTGATAGGTGGTCCGCCGGTAGCCGATGAAATCGGTCTCGGAGCTTGTGCGGCTCAGCTGCTCGGAGGGGTCAGAGACCCCGAACAGGTAACCGTGCTCGACGAGGAAGTCCGCGGGCTCCGGTTGGGCGCTGAACGCGGATTGAACGGAGATCGCCCCGCCGTCGGCGGCGGTAACGAAGGTGACCCGCCCGCTCGTGGGAGACCGGTCGATGCGGAGCTCGGCGGGAGCAGCCGATGCCACCCCGGCGCTGAGCCCGGCAAGAGCTGCGGCCAAGCCGAAGGCCCGTCCAGGCGTCCGGTTAAGGGTACGTACCAACCTGTCTTGATGGTTCATGTGTCTCACTCCGCTTTCTCGATTGGGCCGAACTCCAGCTACTCCGGCTGGGAGGCGCTAAGCACCCCCTGTACGGCTACGGTCTCGCCGCCGATTTCCCCCCTCAGACTATTGAAGCCATCGTAGCACTTTAGCCCAGCCCGAACAACCGAGTATCCGGCGTGAGCTGTCCGCGTGTGGAGGGGATGCGCACCTCTGGCGGAGGCCCGGGCGGCGATGCGATTATAGGCCCAGCCCAGGTGGCCAATCCACCGCCGTCAGGTTCCTCAACGCACGTGGACGGCGTCAGAACCTGTCCGATAGCCAGGATCGTGAGTCTGCGGGGAGACGACTACGGTGACGGGCTTGGCAGGTCGATATTCCTGTGGAATGCGGAGGTTTGTCCGTCGGCCTGACATCCAACCGCCGCGCCTGGACGGACCGCGTTGTCTGGAGGAGTGTTCGCGCTGATGCGGATCGAGTGCCCCCACTGCCAAGGACCGATCTCCGTGGGTGTTCGCCATGCAGGAACCACGTACCGTTGTGGTTCGTGCGGGCGGTCGTTTGTCGTGCCCGAGGACGTGGCGGACACAGGTCAGCCGCATCAGTTGAGCGTCTTCTCCGTGGCATCCCTGGTGCTGATGCACTATCTCACCGCGGGGGTGTTCTCGGTCATCTACCTCAACCTGTTGCACGACAAGATGCCCCAATTGCGGCGGAGCGACCCCAGCGCCACCAAGGCGATCGGTCTGTGTTTCATACCCGGGGTGAACCTGATCTGGTTCTTCTTCACCTACCACCGGTTGTGCGTCCGGGTCAACGAGCAGCGACGCTTCCACGGCCTGCCCGAGACGGCACCGACCTCGCTGGCGTTCGCGGTGGCTCTGCTGACCCTGGCGGGTTCGTTGACCTATCTGTTCCCCACTCCAGGCCTGGCGGTGCTGAGCGTGCTGGGGCTGATCGTGCTGCCGGTGTTCGCGGTGATGGTCCAGCACTCGATCAACGAACTGGTCGAGCAGCCCGCTGTGCCCGCCGTGGGCTGATTCTGCCCCGTCTTGCCCCCTCCTGGGCGTCGTCTTTGATTCCGGCGGCTCCGGATGCTATGATCGAGGGGAGAGTGGGCGTCTACCGTCCGATAGGCGTTCGCGTTTGGTGGTGGCTTTCCTTCGCGCGGTCTTATCCTCTTGGGGTGCGACTGTGTATTCCTCGTTCAAAACCCAGCGTCGTCCGGCGTTTACCCTCATCGAGATGTTGGTGGTGGTGGCGATCATCAGCATGTTGATCTCCATTCTCATGCCCTCCCTGGGCCGGGCCCGAGACCAAGCCAAAGGGGTGCACTGCCTGGCGTTGCTCAAGGAGTTCGGAACCGCCTTGGCCTCCTACGAGAACGTCTATGATGACGTACTCCCTCCGGCAGAGTGGGAACCGGACGAATCCGACCCCACCCTCAAGTACGGTTGGTGTGAGGCGTTGTGGCGGTTTGTGTTCCGCGAGCGGGTGTTCGATCCGAACCGCCCGATTATCGATCCCGCTGACGGGGAACCCGCCGACTATCCGGTGCAGCGGAACCTCAATACGGCTCGCTGGCAGAAGTACTTCTTATGTAAAGCCAGCGCCTACCACGGCATTCACAGCGGCCACTACCGGGTGTATCTGCCCGCGTGGTCGGCGTCCAGCTACTCGATTATGGCTGATGGTACGTTCGGGGACACCACCTTTCCCGACCCGCGCCAGCCGGCATCGCGTTCAGCCATTCGCCCGCGACTTCCTCTGATCGCCGACGCGAACGAGCAATCGTCTCGCGGTGACGGGCTGGGCGGGGAGGATTGCAGCTTCGTGGACGCGGGGGAAGCCAACGACGCCGGTCTGTGTCGAACCGGAAACCGCATCTCCGACCGACACATGGGGGGTACTAACTACCTGTTTCAGGATCTTCATGGCGACTGGAGCCAATCGCTGCGCCGTGAGCTCGCCGTGGACTACGACCTCAACGGTATTCGTGACGTCGCCGTGGCACCGTAGCTGGTGCCGTCCCCCGGCTGGTGCATGCGCTCTTGCGTCAGCGCCGCGTGCATCCCATTGGGGGTGGCATGGGCAAACTTGTTTGCCCGTGTTGGACGATTCCACGGGCAAGCTGCTGCTTGCCCATGCCATCCCCGCCGGTTTCTGCCACCTTGTTCGGGATGCACCCAGCCAACCCCGGATTGATTGACACCCCTGCCCGCGTATCTATACTGGCACCCGCCATTCGGATCGTTTGTGGTGCTGGCGCGGAACCTCCGACGGGTTTGGTACTTACGTTCGTGAAAGCTGTAATCTGTCCATCGCGGCGGTTGCTCACCGGGTGCTTGGTGCTGGTACTGGCGCCCGCCAGTCTGGCCCAGCCGCTCGTCCCGCTGACCGACCACGTGGAGGACCCCCTGCTCCCCACCGGGATCATCCAGGAGGACGTCGAGATGTTCGGCGTTCTGGTGTACCTGTGGAGCGATACCGAAGGGGCGGACGTCATCCACGTGGTGGGAGATTTCGAGCTCCACCTCGGAGCCAGACGCCTGGAAGCACGAGAAGCGGTCATCTGGATGACGCCTCGCGAGCGGGATGGGGTGAGCTACCACGTCTTCGAGGTGTTCCTTTGGCGTGGCGCCCGGGTGATCGAGCCTGCGGGGACGGTTACATCCGGGCCGATCCTGTTCGTCACGCTCAGCAGCAGCGGCGGCGTTCGGGTATCCGCCGATCGCAAGGCTTTGGAGTCGTCTTCCGGTCGACCGGTCTTCGCCGAAGCCACTCGAGTACGCGCACAGATCTCGCCGACCCGACGACCGGGGGCGACGGAGGCTCCCTTCGAGGTTGCCGAGCCCGGTTCAGCCAGCGCAGACGCACCGCCCACCGTGCGACCCAAGATCGACATCATCTCTCGAGACAAGGTGGTGGCCCAGGTGAATGGCCGGCGGGTCATCACCGCGATCGGCGACGTGCTGGTGGTTCGCTACGGACCCGGTGGCGAGGACTTCCTCGAGTTGCGCGCCGACGCGGCGGTAGTCTACATGGCGGAGGACCAGCCCTCCGTGCAGACCGATCCGTCACCAGCCGATCTGACCGAGCGCTCCAGCACCGAAAACGTCGCTATACGCGGCGTGCTGGGCGGACTGGCCGGTGAGCAGGGCGGGGCTGAGTTGGGTCGGTCGGACGACGTGGATGCGGTCTACCTGGAAGGCGACATTGTCCTGACGCAGGGCGAGCGAACGATCCGTGCGAGTCAGCTTTATTACGATTTCAGGAACGACCGGGCGGTCATCCTGGACGCGGTGTTCCGCACGTATCTTCCGGAGCGCAACGTACCGGTGTACATCCGGGCGGAGCGCGTTCGGCAGCTTTCCAGCCGGCAGTTCAATGCGGAGCGGCCTAGGATCAGCACGAGCGAGTTCTATACGCCTCACTACTACATCGGGGCCTCTCGGCTCGAATTGGAGGACAAGACGGCGACGGAGCTGGCGGGGTTGCGCAAGGGCAGCTTCACCATGACGCACAGCACATTCAACATCGGTGGGCTTCCGCTGCTCTATTGGCCGTACACGCGGGGCGTGCTCAAGGAGGGTGAAACGTCGATCCGCGGGATGCGCACCGGGTACAGTGACGATTTCGGGCTGGAGCTGGAGACCGAGTGGCAGTTGTTCAATCTGCTCGGTTTCGAGACCCCGGTGGGTTTTGACGCAGCCTTGCGTCTGGACTACTTCTCCGAGCGCGGTCCGGCGGCGGGCGTAGATCTGGATTATCAGCGCGACGACTACTTCGGGTGGCTGCGCAGCTACGCGATCAACGATTCCGGGGAGGACAACTTGGGCGGACGGTTTCGCAGCGAGAAACCGGACAGCTCCAGCCGAGGGCGCTTCACGCTCCGCCATCGCCACTATCTGCCGGACGACTGGCAGTTGACCGTCGAATCTTCGTACATCAGCGACAAGAACTTCATGGAGGAGTACTTCGAGAGCGAGTTCGACACGAGCAAAGAGCAGGAGACGCTGTTCTACCTGAAGAAGCAGCGGGATACCTGGGCGTTCACTTTGCACGGGCAGTGGCGCGTTCTCGATTTCCTCACTCAGACCGAGCGTCTTCCGGATTTGAGCTTCCGCGTAATCGGCGAGTCCCTCGGTGGAGCAGCCACCTGGTACAGCGAGAACCGGGCTGGTTGGGTCCGCTACCGATACGCGGAGCAGGATTTCCACGATCTCATCCGTCACGGCGCGCGCGACGATTCGTCCGGGACCGTAGGCCGCCTGGACTCCCGCCAGGAGATCGGCGTTCCCTTCAGCGTGGGACCGGTCAACCTGGTTCCCTTCGGAACGGTTCGGGGATCGGTGTGGGATGACTCACCCGGCGGAGGTGGAGTGGGGCGGATTCTGGGTGGCGGGGGCGTGCGGGCGAATGCGTACTTGTGGCGGGCCTACGATGTGGACTCGGAACTGTGGGACATTCACGGTCTGCGCCACATAATCAAACCGGAGGTCACCGCGTGGGTCAGTGGATCCACTTGTGACTCGGACGAGCTGTTCCCCTTTGACGCCCACATAGAGGATCTCGAGGAGATCGACGGAGTGAGCGTGGGGGTGCGACAGCGCTGGCAGACCCGGCGAGGAGCTCCGGGACATGAGCGCATCACCGACGTGTTCACCTTCAACCTGGAGGCGGGCTTCTTCAACAACGCGCCGGGGGACGATTTCACCAATGGGTATCTGTCTTACAGCCGCCCGGAGAACAGCATCTCCCGGAACTACCTCAACGCGTCGTTCATCTGGCGCGTGAACGATACCACCGCCTTGATGTCGGAGACCAATCACGATCTGAACGATGGCGAGATCGATGTCTTCAACATCTCGTACGTCGTGGAGCGACCGCCGCGGCTTAGCTATCTACTGGGCTATCGATTCATCGAAGAGAGTGATTCAAACCTTCTGGCCCTGGGGGCGAACTACCGCATCAATGAGAAGCACAGCTTGGCGGTGCGCGAGCGGTTCGACCTTCGACGCGGCGAAACCGAGGAATTCAGCCTGGCGATAATCCGCAAGCTTCCGCGGTGGTACGTTGCGGTGAAGTTCGACCTGGACGAGATCGAGGACGATCTCGGCGTGTCGATGAGTGTCTGGCCGGAGGGGTTCCCTCGCGCCGTGCTGGGGCCGCGGCGCTACACGGGCGTAGCCACATCTACCGGCATTCGGCCGGAATGATCCAGCTTAGCTTGGGTTGTTGTTGATGGGATTATGGAGTGGGGGAGTGCGCAGCGGACGGTGTGGAGGGCGACCAGCGGGCGGCGATGACACGATTGTCCAGCCCGCGAAGGCCCCGGCCGCTGAAGAGGATCACTTCGCGATCGCTCTCGCCACGGGGTAGCAGCAACGATCCGTATTGAAAGTACTTTCCAGCCCAGCGATCGGCGGCAGCCTGGAAGGCCTGCGTCCAGCGATCCCCATCGCGAGAGACCCAGAGCGTGGCTTCGCGGGCGAGGTTGACCTTGGACGGTTCCACACTGGTGCTCAGGGCGTAGATTTCGCCGAAGCGACAGGCGTAGATGCAGCTTCCAGGTAGCTCACAGATCCGTACGGACGCTCCGGTTTCCTTGTGCACCCGCATGATGGCGTTGGGTTCGAGTTCGCTGTCGGTGCCGTACACGAGGTGCTCGCCACAGTCGAAGACACAGACCGCGCGGTATTCCTGGCGCCCACGAACCAGCCAGTCGAAGTCCTTCAAATCCGCGGACAGCCGGGCAATACCGGCTTCACCGTCGAAGTCGCCGGTGAGGACCCAGTAGTGGCGGCGCTGGGCGTCGTAGGTGATGTTGTGCACATGGCGGATCAAGCCGGGCGGGAAGACGTGCCCCACCTCGAAGTTGCGCCCGCCATCTTCCGAGACGTAGAGGCGGATCTGGCGACGATCGGGGTTCATTCCGTACTCGCCGCCGAGAATGCGATCGTCTGGCCCGCAGGTCAGGCACATGGGCGGCATCAGCGCATCGCCGTCGCAGCATACCCAACTGGGGACCATTTGCCCTTCGCCCGGACCGGCGCGATAAAGCCCCGCCCGAGTCGAGGCGACCAGCGTACCGTCAGACAACGCGACCAAGGCTCGAACCTCATGACGCAGCAACCGACAAGCCAGGCGCGAGGTCTCCACGAGCCGTCTGCTGAACGCCCGGGGGATCTCGGTGATCCGTGCCCAGGTCTGCCCATCGTCTGCGGAGCGGTATACGCGATAATTGCGACCGACATAGAGGACGCCGTCGGAATGCACGTAAACGGCGCGCCCGCGTCCGCAAGTTCGCGTCTCGATTCGAGATGAGGTGGTGTTGTTCATGGCGTATGGCGTCGAGAAGACGTGCGGCGATCAGCAGTTGGATCATTCAGGTGTTGCTTCCCGCGTTTTCCGCCTCCTTGTAGCGATCACGGAAGACCTTCGAAACTATCTGGCGGAACTTGCCGTTGTCCTCACGCGGAATCTGGTCGAGATACTCGACGTCGATGAGGATGACGTCACCGAGATAGCGGCGGAGGTCTTCCCTGAATCTGTCATCGTCCTCCTGAGTGTACGTATCGCTACGTACGACCTTAACAGTCACATGTTCTAGGGTATCCTGGACGAGCTGAGCCTCGGCAATGGCTGGGGTCCTCTTGAAGATGGTGCTCAGACGACCAAGCTGCCTGCCGTCAGGTGTTACAATGTAAGAATCGGTGCGTCCATCGATCTTCTCGACGATGGGGGTAGCGCGTCCACAGGAGCAGTCTCCCCCGGACACGGTAGCCAAGTCACCAGTGTTGTAGCGGATCAGCGGCATGGCTGGATTGCAGAATCCCGTGCCGACGATCCGTCGGAGGTCGACAGGACCGCCGTCCAGGGGAAGCAATTCGACAACGCCATACTCGGTATCGACATGGTAGCTGTGCTGCTCGCATTCGGAGATGAAAGCACACGCCTCACTGGGCGTGTAGTGGTCCCCCACGTCAGCTCCCAACGCCTGTTGAATAGCGCTGCGCTGATGGGGCAGCAGTGTTTCCGACCCTGTGTAGACCATCTTCGGCGGCTGCCCGAGAGAAGCACGGTCATCCAGCAAGTGCGTCGCCAGTAGGTAAAGCGCGGAAGGGAAACCCGCGTAGTACTCTAAGCGTCTCTTCTGGAGATACTCAACCAAGGCGGGCATGTTCTGTTTGGTCATGTGATGCACGGACACGTACGTCTGGTGCATGACCAGATTGCGCCGCCAGATCGGGGGGTTCATGTTTGAAAGTGGAACAACCCCCTTGCTGGCGAAGACCACGAAAGGTCTGCCGAACTCGACGCCGAAGCGCCGTCGATGGCGCCACTGCACCGCCCAACGCCAGGGCGCCGTATCCATGTCCTCGATCAGGTGAAGACACGTTCCCGTGGTACCCCCGGTGGCCAGATGAACTTGGCGGCGTGTCGGCCAACCGCGTGACTGAAGGTCGTCGAATCGGTCTCGAACAGTCTGCTTTTCCAGAATCGGCAGCTTGGGCAGATCGTCAGCGGTCCGGATGTCGTCCGGGCGAAGCCCGCGCTGTTCAAACACCTCTCGGTAGTAGGGCACGGTTTCGTACGCATGGCGGATGGTTCGCCGAAGCTGGTCGTCCTGGTATTCACGCTGGCGTTCCGCCGTCCACCACTGAGATTCGTCGAGGAAGCGCATAGCGTCGCGGAAGACCCGGTTATGTCGCGTACGCCGCATCTTGATGCCCGCCAGCGTGCAGGCCAGGTTCTGCAACACCACCGGCAGTTTCGCGTAGTGACGAATCCAGGAGGACTCGCTCATGGGTCTCTTCATTCCTTCCGTTGCACGGTTGCATTCAGACTGGTCCGTGCCGCGTCTCCGAAGCGTGGGCGAGTTCTCTGCACATCTCCACCAAGCGCTCGGCCCACGTTGCGGTGTCGAACATCTCCCGTTTCGCACGTACGCCGGCGCGCAGCCGATTGAAGAGTTCCTCGTTCTCTACGAGAGATCGCATGGCCTCATGGAGTGCGTCGACGTTGCGCGGTTCGACGAGAATCCCGCACGTGTCGTCCACAATCTCCGGTACGGCTCGCCACCGGGTGGTCACCACCGGCAGGCCCGCGCGGTAAGCTTCCAGCACGATTCCGGGATACCCTTCCCCGGGATGATAAGTGGGCAGTAGCAGAGCATCATACTCTCGGAGCACCGCAGCCACCTCGTCTGGCGAAACCACACCTTTGTAGTGGACGCGCTGCCGACCGGCAAAGATCTCCTCAGAGAGGCCGTCTCGGAATGGACCGTACACGTCGACGGTGACTTCTTCGCCGAATCGTTCCGCCGCATCGATCAGCTCGGCAACACCCTTGACCGGGCGGACGTGACTCATGAACACAAAACGTCGGCATGGTCTTGGCTTGGCCGAAGCAAGCTCATTCGCCTCTCCGAAGGGGCGATTGTTGGGATACCATGCCACGCGGGTAATACCGTCTTCCTTCGCCGCGTCGATCAGCATCTTGGTTTCGACCAGAAACAGGTTCGTGCGGTGAACGATCCAGCGTATTACTCTACCCTTGACTCCGACTTTGTCGCGGTGGTCCGTACCACCGAACTTCCGGAGGAGGAGCGGTCGGCCCCATAGACGCGCTGCCCCATATGCGATAGGTCCGATGAAGTGCAGTCCGCTGGTTGCGGCGTGCAGGGTGATCACTTGGGACTTCCTGGTTTCTGTAACGATTCGCCCCAACATGCCAATGAGCCGAAAGAACCCCTTGATCCCGTTCCCCCGCACGCCGGACGTATTGATCACCGTCAGCCCGATCTCGTTCCGTTCGGACAGGGCGTCCACCAAGTGCTGGAGCAAAACACTGGCCCCACCGATGGGCGGCGGCAGGGTTCCGATGATGAGGATGCGTATGGGACCGTCGGTCAACGTGTTCCTCCGACCGCGTCGCGTCACAACCGAACGCCACCGGGTGGAATCGCTGGGCCAGATACCGTCGTCAGCAAGAAACGTCAGTCCCCCGACGCACTGGCAGGGATGCCGCGCCCTTCTGCGAGCGCAATGCAGTATTCCGAGAACGGCTCAGCCCACGTTCTGGAGTCGAGCGCTGGCAGTTTATGCTCGACGCCTTGCTGAAGACGATGAAACCGCTCGGGATCGTCGATCAGCGATCTCATGGTTTCGTAGAGCGCATCTGGATCCCGCGGCTCGATCAGGATTCCACAGGTCTCATCAACGATTTCCGGAATGGCCTTCCAACGCGTGGCGATCACTGGAAGTCCGGCGTTGTACGCCTCCAGGAGGATTCCGGGATGGCCCTCGCCGGGATAGTATGTGGGTAGCAGCAGCACATCGTACTGTACGAGAACCTCGTGCACGTGCTCCGGTGGGACCACCCCACGGTAGCGAACTCGCTTCAACCCCGCAAAATCAGCCTCGGATATCCCGTCGTAGAAGGGGCCGTACACATCAACGCAGCTCCCGGCTTCGAGTCTTTCAGCGGCAGCGATGACTTCCTTGACACCTTTTGTGGCCTTCAGCATGCTCAGAAACACGAACCGGCAACACGGCTTCGGTCGTCGCTCCAGTTGATCCGATCGGTCATCCATGATTCTAGTGTTGGGAAACCAATCGACACGAGGTATCGCATCTTCCTTCGCCTCTCGCAGGAGGAGTTTGGTCTCGACGAGGTACAGATCAGCCTTCCGTGCCACCCATAGGCCCAAGTGTCGATGCACAAAGCCAAAGTCCCGATAGGTCGCCCCGCCGAACTTGCGAACGATTAGCGGCTTGCCCAACACGCGTGCGATTAGCAGAGCAACCGGCCCGATGATCGCCAGGGCGTACGGAGCCACATGCATGGCGAGTACGTCATGCTGTCGCGCGCGCCAAAACAACCTCCAGACCACACCGGCGAACCTCAGCATTCCGCCAATCCCGCTCCCGCGGATTCCTGACGTGTCCAGGACTGTCACCCGGAGCTCCTCGCGACGTTCCAGAGATTCGGCGAGGTGTTGCAGCATCACCGCCCCGCCACCGATGGGAGGTGGGAGAGTGCCGATCAGCAGCAGTCGCAACGGTTGCTGGCCCTGACGAGCATCACCAGGCATGTGTGTCACCTCGGTGCCTCCTTCTAGCCTGGACTCGGATGCGTGGACGGCGTCGGCATGTCACTTGGCTCGCGCATCTGGAGGGCGGATCCTGTGAAGGCACTCCTCGTAGACCGACACCAACCGGTCCATCGAGGCGTCGATGCTGAACCGCTCCTCCACGATTCTCCGGCCATTCTCACCCATCTGTTGCCGAAGAGAGGGGTCCTCCAGCAAACGCCGAACGCAATCGGCAAACGCGGGAGCGTCGCCACACGGCGCCAACCAGCCGTTATGGCCATCGGTTACAAGCTCTTCCGCGCCGGGATAGGCCGTGCTGACCACCGGACGGCTGGCGGCCATCGCTTCGACCAGCACGTTGGACAGCCCCTCGTAGTGCGACGTAATCACGGAGATATCCGTCGCCGCCAGGACATCCGGAACATCCTCACGATGCCCCAGGAACCGGACACAATCACCCAGGCCCATCGATTCCGCCTGCCGTCGGATCGGGTCGCGAAGCTCACCGTCGCCAACCAAAAGGAAGCGGGCTTCCGGGAAGCTCTGATGAACCAGTCCCGCCATGCGTAGAAACAGCGCGTGGTTCTTTGGCGGATCGAAGCGGGCTACCAATGACACCACCGGAGCACCTTCGTCCAAGCCCAACCGGCGCTTGGATTCCGCCGGAGACAGAGCGGAGACAAAGGCGTCAGGCTCGATGCCATTGTAGACGACCCAGCACCGTTCGGGAGGGAGTTTGATCCCGGCGACCATGGCGTCGGCGATCGCCTGCGCATTGACCACCCAGCCAGTGAAGACGTGGACGGACAGGCGGTGCAACAGCCGGACCACACCTCTACCCTGATATCCGCCGGAGCGGTATCCCCCCAATACTACGGGGACGCCGGCTAGCCATGCGGCAAGACCGCCGTAGATCGAGGGGGTCGCTTTGAATCCGTGGACGACGTCGAATCCGCCACGTTTGAGATGCCGGTACATCCGCAGGAGGAAGCGCGGATAGCTCCCGTGGCGCGAAAGGAAGGTCACCTTGGCCCCGCCGAGATCGGAAACGTCATACTCGTACTGGGTTCTCCGGTAGTAGATCAACTCTACATCGTGTCCTCGACGAGCCAACTCGCGAACCGTATACAGCGCTTGTCGTTCCGCCCCTGCACGGGTTACAGAGTCAAGTACGATCGCGATTCTCACGGTGGAACGTCCCTGGACTTTCTGTTGGGCGGTGCTTCCGGCGGCGGTCTCGCCGTTGCTCGGCTATCGGGCGGGCGCCGGAGTGCGCAAGGGTAGGGCGATAGCGCCCGGACCTGGCGGCCTATTGGCGCGCCGCGCCATGATCCGTGTCCGGCTGTACGACGCAGAGTACTTCTCGACCATCGCCACCGCGTAGATACAGGCAACCGACGTATACCCACTGTTCGAGAACAGTTGTATGCCCAAAGCCACGCCCCAAAGAGCAACAAGGTGCAATCTGTGGTCCAATGGGTAATCGCGAGCGAGCACCAAACGAGTGAGCCGTACCGACAGAATGATCAGCCACAGCAGATAGGGATATGCGGTGATCCCGCCATAGACCATGTGGGTGTAGAGAAACGACTGGTGTGATTCGATCCCGGCATGGGTCTGGCGGCCTCCGCCGAGCCCTCGGCCCAGAATCAAGGTGTGAGCCAAATCGTTAATGGTTCCCAGGCTGTACACCGCCAGGCGGGAGCTTCGCTGGCCCATGCGCTCGTCTAGAGCGTCCACCGAGTCAGTCAAGAGGTAGCCAAGCTGGGAAGTCGCTACCAGAGCTACGACGATCAGGATCAGGCCTCCAACTCTCATCCCCCGCGCTGCGAAGATGGCCACCAGTAACGTAGCTAATCCGCAGCCGGCGAGCAGAACGGCGGCGCGGGAAACGGTGAGAAAGATGACCGCAAGCAGTGCGGACGCCAGTACCCACAGCGCCGGTCGGAAGAACTTGGCACTGCGCAGCGACCAGAAGAGCATGGTTATCATGAAGAGGGCACTCACCATACCGAGTCGGTTGGCGTCGGCCATGCTTCCGCCGACGTCCTCCAGACCGAGCCGCTCGATCTTCTTGGCTTCGGTGGTTAACGCCCCGGTGCTGACCAGGGCAAGGATGATGAGGGTCATGAATAGCACCACCCGTTTCTGGGTAGCGCGGTCGCGGACCAAGTAGCAGAGCATGATGATGTTGGATAACCAGTGGACGAACCTGGACAGCCCCTCCCCGGTGATGGGCATGACACCATGGGCCATTTGAGAGACGTTCGCGCCCATGTTGATCAGAACGATGAACCAGACGGAAAGCGGCTGGCGTTCGCGGCTCAACAACATGATGAACAACGTAAGTGCGCCGCAGACTGCGATTACTCCCCCGCCGGCGAAACGGATGTGCATCAGCCCTGTCCGGGAAAGGAACAGGGCGTTGGCCGTGGACAGGTAGAACATGAACTCGACAAACTTGCGGATCAGCGAGGGATGACCCTCGACTCCGAACGGATCGTCCAGCCCCAGCGGTCGAAGCCGCCCACGCCGAATCGCCCCGGGAATCGCACGGGGGTTCATGTAGCCAAGGTTTGCTCTGGACATAACTGAAAGTCATCCCATGGCTCCCTCCCTCTTAGGGAGGGGTGGGGAGGAACCCAGCCTGGCCCCATTGCCGATTCGCCTCCGCCACTTCGTACACAGAACCGCCGACCCGCCTAAGGAGGCCCTGGCCGGGTCGCCAGTAAGGACATCGACGTTTCGGGATTCGGCGCCCATGGTTTCCGCCGAACATCCGCCCTTGCGCAATGACGCCAGACCTTCCGGGCCTGGATGAACACGCCGCTTGGCACCAGATCATCACTCGGAAACGGGATGTCCGCCGCGCGTAAGTAGGCCAAACCGATTCGATCCGCAGCGATCAGCTCAAGGGTTGGCTTGAGGCCAAGTGTGATTTCGATGCTCAGATCGAGTCCCATCAGACCATCACCCGGCGTCTCCCAGCAACAAGTGGCGTAAGCGCGTGGCCAACTCGCCCAACACCGTTCTTCTGGAGTACCGTTTGCCCATCACACGCCCCCCCCCCGTTCGCGCTTCAGACTGCACTGAGGTCGCACCCCCCGATTAGTCTGGTGACCGCAGCGGATATGTCCGCAGGGCGCGGCGCATGAGGAAACCTCGTCGCGCACGCTTGACGAGCGAGCGGAGCCTCCTCCACCGGGCCAGTGACAGGTGAAGCTTGTTTCGAGGGGCCAGCGGCATCCGCACCGGGGCATCAGCCATGCCAACGCGGATGCAGGCTTCGACCTCGACTCGTTTCCCCAATCCGCCAAGCCAATCCGCATAGCGGCGGAAGCAGGCCAGCCAAACCCAGGCGTGGTATGCGTCAATCTTCCTGACCAGCAAAGCTCCCCGTCCCTGCCGGATCATGTCGCCCAACTTGCGGACGCCAGCACAATCGAACACGCCCAGCTCCCCAAACCAGAGGGGGTCAACGTACGGGGACAGTTTGGAATACAGCTCGCCAGTAACCCACTCTGCGTAGTCGTGGAACTGTGGACGCAGGTCGGAACGGGCACCCTCTGTCTTGCCCCTCAGGGCCCGGTTGGTCCTGGCCCACGGCAATCGGGCAAGTTGCGGCGAGAGTCGCGCCAGTACGGCGGCATAAATGTCATCGGTGCGCAGTGCGGGATGGATTGACCACATATAGGAGTAAACGTCGGGATGGGTGAAGGCTTGGTAGACGGTGCAGTATTCATTGATCACGGACATCGCCTGAGCGATCATACCGCGCATGTAATGGCACTGCATCTCGTGTTCGCAAACGACGTAGTGCGGTTTGCCAGGCGTCCGACTGCGGAATGCCTCCAGATCGGACTCGAGCTGCCTGCCCGCCAGACTCACGAACTCGTTGCGGAAGATACCGAACGGATTGAAGACGCGGCGATGGGCCAATTCCAGCACGTGCCGCCCGCTGAACTCCGCTCGCCCGACCGAATCGCCGTAGCTGCCCGCCAAGACCAGGGCGTCCTTCGACACCTGCTCGAACCATGGCATGGCGTGCAGGTTCAGCGGCGACACCAGGCAGCCAAGCGCCTTAACCGCCTCCTCCATGTTGCGCAGGATGTCCCGCGGCCCCAGCGGCACGTGAACCCACTCCAGTCCGAGAGTGTCAGCCACCGCCCGTCCGTACACGACGTCGCGGGAGTCGGCTATTCCCCAACTGACCGCTACGGGCTTGGCCTCCAGCCGGCCTTCCAACGCAAGCTGGGAAATGACACCTGCGAGGATCCGACTGTCCAGCCCCCCGGAAACCAGCACATAGATCTCTTTGCGGCCTCGACAGACCTGGAGCGCTTCGGCCCGCAGCAGGCGGATCAACTCGCCGGCGGCTTCCTCGTGCGTCCTCGACAGTGTGTCATGCAGGGGAATCACTTCCAACCGCGGCTCGCCATCGGCGCCGATCTTCGACAACCACGGTCGCCGTCTGACCTCCTTGAGCAAGGTCCGGTCGCCGCAGGGGTACGAATAAGCTAGCGTCGCCAGAATCCCGGCAGAGTCCCATGTGAGCCGTTCGCCGCTGCAGTTCACCGCCCCGCGGTAATCACTGTGCCAACTACCGTCTCCGGCGCGGTACATAGGCGTCTGAAACAGGTGCAGGCTCGACTCCAATTCGTTCATTTCTGCACTCCCGGAGCTCTGCCGCCTACACGCACACCGGTCAACGCTTCGATACTGTCCTCACAGACAACAACGCATAGCTCGGGGCTAGTGTAGATCACTACTCCTTGACCATATGACTCTTTCATCCACTGCGCCTCACCGGTTTTCCGGCACACACCCCGGATATCGAACGTCACTATGAGCTATCCCAAGACCCCTCTCCCCAG
>JAAEQG010000358.1 GCA_024231775.1 bacterium | reverse complement strand
CACCGTGCTGTGGAAGCAACCGCGCCACTCGCCGCCCCACATCGCCGCCTGTTGCCATTACTATCAAGATCGCAACGAAGCGTCATACCGAAGCCGACGAAAACGCGGAAGACGCTTGAAGAGAAAGTAGCGCTGCCATAGTAGGAAGGGCAGTGATGGGATAGGCTCCACTTTGGGCTGCTTCTGAGGAGAGGAAGATCTGCAGGTCCGCCAACGTCGTCGCATCCACGATGGTCACATCGTAGCTTGCGTCCGGACGGTAGACCCACGCCAGGGCGCTTGAGCCGAGGCTCCACGAGAACATACCCAGCGAGGTCGGTCAAAGGGATTCCGCCGCCTGGGAAGTCGATTGGCAAGCGCCGGGTTGGCTCTTGTACACGACGAAGTACAATCGCCGCGCGATCACATAGGCGATGACGACCCCGATGGCCACTAGGGGGACAAGGCCCAGGACGTAGAGTTCTTCATCGAGGGCAACTGTTTCCATCGATAGTTCTGATCCTCTAGCTGCGTGCAGCTTATCGACGGCGGCCTCCAAGGCGGGCAGACCGATGACCACGACGAGAAGCCCCCAGATCATGCAGAAGCAAACATAGGCCACGATGAGCGCTGCGGCTTGGACAAGAAGCCGAAGCACGCGTTTCTTGAGAATGTCGTATCGACTCATCGTCGCACCTCTCGTGAGCGAGGTCTTCCAAGTATCCAGAGAAGGACCCACCTGTCAAACGGTCTAAGTGAAGACGGCGCAAACGTTTCGCCTTAAGCATCCGCGCCTGCAGCGATCCTCACGGACGATTCGCCCGCGAAGTCGGGGAAGGGGGAAGACGCAGGTTTAGTCCTGCATCACGCGGACGCTTCCGTCGGGTCGAATGATTAAGTGGTTTTTCGTCGAGTATCGGCCTTCTGTATCCCGAGATCCGCCTAAGATGTGCGGCCCGTTATCGTCCAGAAACACGCCCTGAACTCGTATGCTGCCATCGTAGAAGAGGCTGCGGTATTGCCAGGATAAGCGGTAGTTGGTCGGAATGTTCTGCAAGGTATACTCGTGGTGATCACCTACGGAAACGCTGATCATCAGCATCTTCCGTCCGCTTGCGTTCTCAAGAACGATTGTGTGAGTGACCCATCTGTTGACGACGAACACGAGCAGGGCAGCCACCAAGATGTAGACTATTCGCAGCGAGGATCGCCTTCGGCTGAACTTGTGGCTGATCGAGAACCATAGGATTGCGAGACAGGCAACGGCGACGGCCTCCTCATATAGTTCGAAGCAGACGATCAGGAGAACTAGCAGGGTGAGCGAGGCGATTGCAGCCTTCAAGAGAATGTCCGTGCGATTCCGTGGCATAGCCGAAACTTACTTGCCCAACCTGGTCTTGGCCAGCGCTGCGGAAAGGGTAAAGAATGGAAAAGGGGACATTCTACTTTTCCGGCCTCCCACTGGGGCATCGACTCAGGGCAAAGAGTAGAACGTTCCCCTTCCCTTCCAACGGCCGAACAGACACCTGGCTTGCAGCCGCGAGGACTACGCCTCGACCCCGCCCACCACAATCACCACCGCCCCGAATCCCCGCGACCCCACAAGAAAACCCCGCCTCAGACCCCAAGAATCGCGTGATCGCGCAAGAGAACCACCTTACAGATCACGCGCCATGTATTTGTGGTAGAGGACCCCGGAGCGTTCCCGTTTGAGCGAGTCGGTGCGGTCCTCGGACGAGTGGACCGGCGTGGCCCGCTTCGCGAGGCATCCGCCAGGCATCCTCGTCATGCTCTTTGACAACTGAATACGTCCCCAGCCCCGAAACCGCCGACGGCTGACGAGTAGCCCAAAGCAGGCAGAGCGTGTGCGTTGACGACGAACGCCGCCGTGGGCGCACATGACGGGCTTCCTGACCGCCGATACGGCCTTCTCTGCTCCTGCCGGTAGCACGATGATGCACGGCGGCCCAGAATCACCAGCCCCAATCAGGAGTGGACGGCGCTGATGAACGACAGATCGGTCTATCTCGAAACCATGGGCTGCCAGATGAACGTGCTCGACAGCGAGCTGGTCCTCGGCCAGCTCCGGGCGCGCGGATACACCCCCACCGACGACATGCACGCCGCCGATCTCGTGCTGGTCAACACCTGCAGCGTCCGCCGCCACGCCGAAGACAAAGCCCTCTCCCGCCTCGGCTCGCTCAAGCTCTCCAAAAAGAGCAAGCCCGACCGCGTCATCGGGGTGATCGGCTGCATGGCCGAACGCGACCCGGACGGTATCTTCGAGAAGGTCCCCCACGTGGACCTGGTCTGCGGCCCGGCTGAGCTGTACAAGGTGCCCGCGATGGTCGAGGAGGTGCAAGCTGGGCGCAACCGCCTAGTCGCTTTGACGGTGAATAAGTCGCGTAGGAGCACGCCGCTCGAACGGGCCACGGAGCACGACTCGGTCGAGTCCCTCGATCTATCGCGCGATCCACGATCGGACGGCAGCTCGATCCAGGCGTACGTCCGCGTGCAGCGCGGATGCGACAAGTTCTGCACCTTCTGCGTCGTCCCCTTCACCCGAGGTCCCGAAAGAAGCCGACCGCCCGACTTGATCGTCGACGAGGTCCGCATGCTCGCCGACCGCGGGTGTAAGGAGATCACCCTGCTAGGCCAAACGGTCAACAGCTACGTCAACCAGGACGGAGGTCGCCCGGTCAACTTCGCCGAGTTGCTAGAGCGGGTCCACGTCGTCGAGGGCATCGAGCGCATCCGCTTCGTCACCAGCTACCCCGGCGATTTCACCAGCGACATCTTCGACGCCATGCGCGATCTGCCCAAGGTATGCGCCTATCTCCACCTGCCGGTGCAGAGCGGATCGAACGCCGTGCTCGAACGGATGCGCCGCCAGCACACCGTCGAGCGCTTCCGCGAGCTGATCGACCAAGCCCGCCAGACCGTCCCGGGCATCACCATCGCCACCGACTTCATCGTCGGGTTCTCCGGCGAAACGGACGAAGAGTTCGAGGAGTCTTGCGAACTGGTCCGCCGATCGAACTTCAAGAACATCTTCTGTTTCAAGTACTCCGAGCGCCCCGCCACCGTAGCCGAGAAGCGCATGCCCGATGACGTGCCCGACGCGGTCAAGCGCCAGCGCAATCGCACGCTGCTCGAGTTGCAGGAAGAGGTGGCTATGGCCAACAACCAGACCCTGCTGGGACGCACTGTCGAGGTGCTGGTCGAGGGCTACAGCAAAGCGGCGATCAAAGCTCAGGAGGCGGAGCAAACCCGCGGCAGCGAGGTCGGCTGGAAGCGTTCCGATCAACTCGTCGGCCGCACCCCCGGCGACCAGATCGTGGTGTTCACCGGAAAGCCCGAGGACATCGGCCGACTCGCCCAAGTACGCCTGACCGGCGCCACAGCCCTTACCTTGCACGGCGAGTTGGCTGACCGGGAGGCACGCCCTAGCTGATCGTCTCCAACTTGAATCGCCCGTTCAGCTCCGTCGTTCCCCTCCTGCCGCTTCCGTTACGGACCCCATTCTCGCCCGCTCGGCGCAGGCCACCCTCAGGGTGGTCGGTTATCGGACTCGCCTGATCTGATCTCTTACACATGCGGCTATTATTCTTTTGTGCTAACTATTTGCGCCAGGCCACTGTCTCTACTGCTGACTGACCGGTTGGCCCGCGTGGGCTGACCACCTCATAACTTCTTGCAAATAGGAGGCTTACGATGAAGACCACCCTACTGTACGCGAGTATCGTCGGTAGCCTCGCCGCAGCGCCGGCGTGGGCCGCAACCGCAACCGCGACCTCGGTCGCCACCAACGGAGGCACCGCCACAGCCACGGCGACGGCGATCGGGCAGGCCCATGCCCAGGCCCACGCCGCGGCCACCAACGGAGGCGTCGCCGTAGCGGATTCCCTCGCCTGGGGCCGGGGACGCGGAGTCGCTCAGAGCAACGCAATCGCCATCGCCGACCGGGGGATCGCCCGCAGTAGCTCGCGAGCCATCGCCGACGGAGATCGCTGGGGAGGCGCCCGGGCCATCAGCGACAGTGTCGCAGCAACTATCGGCGGCGTGGCCATCAGCCGCAGTGACGCCGTCTCCCGTGGGCGCTACGGAGGTTGGGCGGACAGCCGCTCCTCGTCCACCGCCACCAGCTTCTATGGAACGGCGATCAGCGACTCAAGTGCTCGTGCCACCGGACGTTTTGGAGGTCGTGCCCGGAGCGTCAGCACGTCACTGGCGGACACGTTCGGGGGAGTGGCCACCAGTCGGGTGCGAACGGACAGCGTCGCGGGCTTCTACGGCTCGGCGGTCACGGACGGAATCGGCGTGTCCATCAGCGGGCCTAGCCAGCGGAGTAGGGCGGACGTTAGGGCGGTCAGCCGGGCACAGCGCTGGGGCCGGAGTGTCACCCGTGTGGCAGCAATCGAGTTGCGCCGCTAGCAGCACGCATGGGTTATCGGACGAGATCACCCACACAGGAGAGATACCATGCAATCCAGAATGTGCATCTTGATATCGTTGGGCCTTGCCGCCGGTGCT
>JAAEQG010000357.1 GCA_024231775.1 bacterium | reverse complement strand
GAGGTAGGCACGGCCACCGTGTCCACCCTGCTCTTCCGCGACAAAGAGCACGACACGAATCGTGCGTCGAGGACGCAGGTCGAGATGGTGCACGAGACGCGCAGCGGCAAGGGTCAGGGCACAGCCTCCACCGTCGTCATGCGCTCCAGTACCTGAATCCCACGAATCAAGATGACCGCCGACCACGACGACTTCATCGGGCAACTCGCGACCTCTGATCTCTCCGATCACATTCGCCTGCTCACGCTCGCCCAGGTTCTGCGCCTCCATCATGAGCCGCACCCTGATCGTGGTCCCACGCTGGGTCAGGCGCTGCATGCGCGCAGCAGCCTCCACCGTCACCGCCGCGGTCGGAATCTTCGCCACACCTGGTTCATACTGCATGACCCCTGTGTGTGGGGTATTCAAGCTCACGTTTGTCGCCGACCGAACCAATGCAGCCACCGCGCCATGGCGAGCCGCCATGCTTGCCCCGCCACCGCGATACTTGACGACCGATCCGTAGCCCTGCCACTCCGGGTTGAAGACCACGATTTTGCCGTTGGCCTCTTCCGAGCGACTGTTGAGGTCCTCCTCGCCGGATACGACCATCACTTCAGCTTCGATGCCCCTCCGCGGCGTACCGACGCTACCGCCGAGCCCCAGAATGATCAGGTCCTGCTCGACCGGCGCGGTGAGCTTCGCCCACTCCTTACCTCGCACCCAATGCGGCACCATCACCGGTTCGGTCCACACT
>JAAEQG010000356.1 GCA_024231775.1 bacterium | reverse complement strand
TTGTGGAAGTACTCGTAGCACTTGCGCCCATCGACCGGCCCGAACTCCCGCTCGATGACCGGATTGACGTACTCGATGTCCCACTGTTGACTGACGATATAGACGCCGTCGGGAATGGCGTCGAGGATGCTCATCATGCGATTGCGCTCGAGTCTTCGCGCCTCCTCTGCCTGCATCCGCTCGGTCACGTCGTCAAACACGGCGACCACGTGTCCGGACGGGAGCCTGTAAACGTTGTTCTCGTACCAGGCCTGCAGCCGTTCGTCCCGGTACTGGGTGCACGGGTGGTACTTGGGCTCGCCGGTCCGCCATACGTCCCGGAGAGTGTCGAGGAGCCCGAAGTCCGCCATTCCGGGAAACACATCGGTGATGTCTCTTTCGAGGACGTTCGCTCGGGTGACCTGACAGAGCCTTAGGGCAGATGCGTTCATGTCTGTCAGGGTGAATCGTGTGCCCCCATCGTGCACCTCGTAGACCGCGACTCCACTGGTCATGTGGCTGAAGAGCTCCCGGTACCGCTGCTCACTCTCCGCCCGAGCGGCTTCCGCCTGTTTGCGCTCTGTGATGTCCTCAGAGACCTCAACGAAGCCCACAATCTGTTTGTCCGCATCCAGCATGGGGAACATCTGCAGGCGGACAGGGAAGCGAGTACCGTCGTCCCGAACTCCCTCGGTCTCACACTCTGCCGGGCGGTGCTCCCGCATGGCAATGGTCCCTGGGCAGTGCGGACACGGGGCGTCGCGCTTCTCAAACACCGCAAAGCAGTGTTCGCCGATAAGCTCGCACGTGGACCTGTCGAAATCCGATTCGGTATGCGCGTTCGTTGTCAGGATGCGATAGTCCGTACTGATCAGCGAAATGCCCAGTTCGATGTTATCGACAACTGCCCGATACCGTTCCTCGCTCTCGCGCAGGGCTTCCTCAGCCTGTTTGCGTTCGGTGATATCCCGGGCAATCGCGATCAGCCCGGTGGCAGCGCCCTGTTCATCTCGCAACAACGTGGCGGTCATCCAGGCAGGGAAAGTGCTCCCGTCGGCGCGGACGTGGCCGACCTCGCCCTGATGGGCGCCGTTGCTCATCACCTGTTCGTTGAACGGATCGGCGTCTTCGATCATCTGCTCCGGCGTATGGAAGGCGCTGAGGTGCTGACCGATCAGCTCCGTCATGCCATGCCCGTGCATCTGGGCCCAGGCGGAGTTGATGAATTGGATGCTCCCCTCCAGGTCGGCTACGGCGATTCCGTCGGTCGATTGACGCACGGCCCGCTCCAGAACGCGCAAGCGCTCTTCGCGTTGGATGCGCTCGGTGATATCGCGGGCGATGCCAATGACCCCGGTGATGTTGCCTTCCGCGCTGCGACGGGGGTACTTGCTGACCACATACGTTCGCGGGTCCGTGTCGGAAAGGCTGAAGGTCTGTTCGTAGACGCGGCGTTCTCCCGTGGCGATGACTTGCCGATCGATCTTGACGACAGCGTCAGCGATCTCCGGGGGGAACAGGTCCCTATCCCGCAAGCCGATGATCTCCTCGGCCGGCTTGCCCAGCCCCCGTGCGTCCGCCGAATTAAGCAGCAGGTAGCGTCCCTGAGTATCTTTGACGAATACGGCGTCATCCGTCCCCTCGATCACGCTGCGCAGCAGGTCTTCCTGCTCTCGGCGGGCAGCCTCGGCCCGTCGATGTTCGGTAATGTCCTGCAGGACGCAATGAGTCTGTCGGAATCCTCCATGCTCGTTCCGGCCGATGGTGCCGTTGAATGTGGCGATGCGGTGCTTTCCATCTTTGCGAACCACAGTGAATTCGACACCGTGGACTTCCCCAGCACGCTTGAACGCGGGAAACCGATGTCTGAACTGCTCTTGCGACTCAGGAGCAAGGAAGTCTCCAAACCAACGCCCCAAGACTTCGCGGCGCTCATAGCCGAGGAGCGTCAGCCAGGCTTGATTTACTTCGAGGAAGTGCCCGGTCTCATCCAGCGATTGGTACGCGATCGGTGCCTCTTCGAAGAGTTGATGGAACCGCTGCTCGCTGGCCTGGAGGGACGCGGTTCGTTCTGCCACCGCTGCTTCCAGATCCGCCGCGTAGTGGCTCAACTGGTCGGCCAGTGCCCGGTGGACCTGCCGGACCAATTCTGCGGGGTCACCGAGCTTCTCGACGTAGGCGAAAGCACCCAGGTTGATGGCGTCCTTGGCGGAGTCGAAGGATCCGTACCCCGTGTGGATGATGACGTGCGTCCGACAGTCCGCTTCCCGTAGCCGCTCAAGCAGTTGGGTACCACTCAGGTCGGGTAGCCTGAGATCGACGACGGCGACGCCGAAGCTGTGGGTCTTCGTGACCTCCAACGCTTCCGCGGCGGTGGCGCATCCGATGGCCTGGTACGCCTCCGAGTCCATGAGGTCCACTAAGGTCTGGCGCTGGGCGTCGTCGTCCTCGACGACGAGTACGCGGGCAATGCGCCGGCGTTCAGGCGGGTGCGACACTATCCCCCTCGCTTTCCAGCCCGCGGTATTCCGGGAACCTGACCTGGTCGCGCAGCTCCGGGGCCGCCGCGGCAGCTTCAGCCTTGTTCCGTTGCGGGCTTGCTGACCGCGTTCGAGGCTCGATGCCCACAGACTCGCTCCAGGATGTGCAGGATCTCGTCGATATCCACCGGCTTTCTCAGAACGGCGTAGGCCGTACGGCGGACCGCTTCGGAGGCGATGGTCTCCGACGCCGCCTCGGCACCCGCCAACATGATGGCGGTCGCCGTGGGGGTGATTCTCTTGATCGCCAGATACAGCTCCAAGCCGTTCATTGCGGGTAGTTGTGCATCGATGAAGATGACATCAAACCGGATCTGCTCGACCAAGCCCAAAGCGGAATGCGGCGATCCCGTTACGCGTACACGATATCCGCAGCCTCTCAGCGCCTCACACAACGTCGTGGCGGTCTCAGCGTCATTCTCCACTACCAGGATGGGCGTGCTCTTGACGTCGGAGATGAGCTCCAGCACGCCTTCGACGTTCAGTGGCTTGGGTAGAAACGCGACCGCCCCCTCTTCGATGGCCAGGTGCTTGAGTTCGTCCACGCTGTGGGCGGTCATCAGAATGACCCGCGCACCAGCCTGGTCTCGCCGGATTTCTCGGAAGGCCTCGACGCCGTTCATTCCGGGCATGCGCACGTCCATGAGGATTACGTCATAGGCCCGCCGGCGGCACATCTGTACGGCTTCCTCCCCCGTGGCGGCGGTAGCGGTTTCGTAGCCTTCGTCCTGGAGAATGTCACGCAGGGTCGTGCGCATGTTGGGCTCATCGTCCACGATCAAGACCGAAGAACGGGGCAAGGTAGGCGTTTCCGTTGGCATGGCTGGGGACTCCAACAAGTGACGCTCACGTCGTTCCGCGCCGCGGCAGGCGGATCAGAAAAGCCGGATTGCCGCCCTGCGGATGGACAAACTCGATAGTGCCGCCGTGGCGCTCGATGATCTGCCGGCAAATCGTAAGCCCCAGCCCGGTTCCCTTCGCCTTGGTGCTGAACAGCGGTTCGAAGAGGCGCTCCCGGTCTTCCTCGGGGACTCCCGGCCCGGTGTCACGAACTTGGACCTCATCATACCCGGAGTCCCTCCTCGCGTCCACACTGATCTCCCCGTTGTTACCCACTGCTTGGACTGCGTTGGTTATCAGGTTGTTCAGCACTTGGCGCATTTGGGAAGGATCAGCGTGGGTGCGGAAGGGGTCGGGCTCCAAGGCAATGCTCAGACGGACTCCCTCGGGTATGTTCGCCCGCTGAGTGGCATCGCGGATGGCTTCGCCCAGATCGATGTCCTGCTGGTGGGGATGCTTGGGCCGGGCCATCTCCATCAGGTCGGTGATGGTCTGATTGGCGCGATTGATCTCCTGTTCGATCATGCTGATGTAGTTGGTTCGTTTTGCCTGCGAATCCGTTGCCTTTCGGCGCAGCAGGTACACAGCATTGCGGATCGCCCCCAGTGGATTGCGCAGTTCATGCCCAATGCTGGCGGAGACCTGACCGATGGCAGCCAGGCGCGTCTTGTTCACGAGTTCGCTACGCAGACGCTCTACCTCGGCTTCAACTCGCTGGCGCTCCTGCTCCTTGTGGGCAAGCAATCGGGTGTTGGCTTCGCGGACCTCGCGCTCCGCCCGCTTGCGCTCGGTGATGTCGTGGAAGATCTCGAACTTCGACACACTGCCGTCGGCGTTTCTGAACGGCGTGTCGAACAGATCGTAGTCCCGGTTGTTCTTGAAGGAGTGCCACTCCCAACGCACGGACTTCCCGGCGAAGACCTCGGCATTCCTGCACCAGGGACAGGTGACAGTCCGGTTGTGGAAGTACTCGTAGCACTTGCGCCCATCGACCGGCCCGAACTCCCGCTCGATGACCGGATTGACGTACTCGATGTCCCACTGTTGACTGACGATATAGACGCCGTCGGGAA
>JAAEQG010000355.1 GCA_024231775.1 bacterium | reverse complement strand
TCTATAAAGACACATGCCCGGACAACCATCTCTGCGCGCCATGCTACGATCCGTTCTCCGGGGATGCCACCGGACTCTGTGAGTTGGGCGACGATCCCGGCCCGACCGAGCCGCCGGTTATCTTTGATAGGTGTTGTGACGGTCAGGGCTACTGTATACCGCCGGACCTCGTCCCCGAAGAAGATCGACAGCATCTGGGATCGAATACATGCCCCCGCAACCGGCAGCTGCTCTGTGTGCCAGAGGAATTCCTCGAACCGGATTTCGCGCTCGACTCGTGTCGTTCGACCCTGGGCGCGGAGGGGCGGTGCGCGCCGATCTGCCTACCGGAAGTGGCAGATCAGATGAACGACCTACCACAGGATAGCTGCCCCGCTTACCACCGGTGCGCGCCGTGCTACGATCCACTCAGCGGTGAATCGACCGGGCTGTGCGAGTTGGGGGGCGATCCTGGGCCGTCGTTGGAACCCGTGGTGTTCGAGACGTGCTGCGACGATTTGGGGCGCTGTGTTCCTCAAAGTTTGGTGCCCGAAGATCAACAATCCCACCTCGGCTTGGATATCTGTCCTTCAAACCT
>JAAEQG010000354.1 GCA_024231775.1 bacterium | reverse complement strand
TCCAGCGGGAAATGCGTCACCAACTGGTGGCGTGCGGCGTCCCGATCTGCATTCGTTGTGGATACGATCTTCGCGGACAAACGGAAAGCCGGTGTCCCGAATGTGGAACGGCTTTTGACGACGGTCTCATCACTGCGAATCCCAGTGCAAGGGGTAACGGTGATAGTGTGTAGATGAATCGCAGGCGAACAGGACGGAAGGGGTCGGAAGTTGTGGCATGACTTCCGGCCCCTTTCGTACGTAACGGTCTGGTGGCGAGCATCGCGGAGTCGGACCAGAGTGGTCCGCTTCAACCGCGGCGATCACGCGGACAGCAACGGCTTCGCCGATGCGGTCGAGACCGAACTGCGCCGAGCATTGGTGGTCCGCCTGGTGAGCTACACTGAACAGCCGGCTGAGCGGACGTTTGCCCGTGAGTTCCGCTACGACGGCGGTCGTCAGCGGTACCTGGTGCGCGGGCTGGACCCGGTGACATACGATGTGATGAGCGAGGTCTGGTCGGACTACCTCGGCAACGATGTGTATGCGGATTATGAGGTGGACGCCGGTGGGGTTGTGACTGAGCTGACCTCCTACCTCGCAGGCCACTGGCAAACCGACGCGCAGACCGCAGCAAGCACGTTCCTCCACGCGGACCACCTCGGCACGACGCGAGCGCTGACGGATAGCGCTGGCGCGTTGGTCTCTGGGAGCGCGCGTTTGTATACAGCCTTTGGTGAGGTGGTGACTCCCCCAACGACGGAGGCTACGCGCTACGGCTTCGCCGGCGCATGGGGCTACGAAAGCGGCGCGGGTTTATGGGGCGACGGTGCGTCTGCCCCGAACTTCCTGCATGTCGGCGCGCGGTACTACGCGCCATCCCTAGGCCGCTTCCTCCAACGCGATCCCATTGGCGTTGCCGGGGGGCTGAACGTCTATGCGTATGTTGAGAATGCCCCCACAAACCATGTCGACCCGCTGGGCCTGTTTTTCCTTGAATGGGAGGATATTTCACGGAATCTAAAGAGAGCTTCTAGTGCTCTTAAGAAGCATGCGGAGAATATGACCGGAAAAAGCTCCCCTCTCGGCGCAGCGCGTGGTCCAATCGAAGTAACTACAAGGGCTATGTCGTGCGGACCCGATATTGCGCGCATCAAAATCGGAGTTGACTTTCGGGGGAGATCCCTATTGAAACCGGGGGCAACCTTGGAAGAGGGCTTGGATGCGTACGACAAGGATCACAGCAAATGCGTCAAGCCCGGCTCCGGAGAGTAAGTGGCTTACTGGGACAGTGTGCGAGTGGCTGCGGGGATCACGTTCTCCTGCGACTCACTATCGTTACGTTTTCAGGAAAGAGGGTGCGATGTATAGACATGGAATGATTCCCAACAACCGGAAGGTGGGCAATGTGAACAGAACAACGATGGTGCGGCGGAGCGGGACCGTGCTTCTGCTCATAGCCGTCTGCCTCTGGCTGGGATCGGGTGCTCTGAGCACCGCCCATAGCGAAGATGAGACCGCCCCCGCCGAAGTCAGAGCGAGCAGATTCGTCGTCGTTGACGATGAGGGAAAGAAGCGTGCCGAGTTCGGCGTGTTGGAGGATGGCGAAGCGAAGATGGTTGTTTGGAATCAGACGAGAAGCACAGCCGTCACCGTAGGGATGGGGCGCACCGGGATGCCCCGTATCACTCTTGAAAACAGTAAAGCCGAGGCCCTCTTGGACCTTGGTATTCTGGACGATCAGTACCCAGTGTTTGTCATGCGGGATGCGAACGGTCGCCGGCGTCTGGGGGCCATGGTGCCAGCGGATGGCACCACCGCCATCGGGCTGTACGACACGAAGAAGGGGAATCGATGCACAGTATCTGTGGGACAAGATGGCGATCCATCAATCACCTTGAAAGACAGCCGTGGGAAGATCCGTGCCGGTCTCATGGTCGCGAGCGATGGAACATGTGCACTTGATCTGTTCGACGCCAAGGGGCAAGAGCGCATTGTGTTCCAGACTGATTCCCAAGGCGAGGCAGATGCCGCGATCTTTGGGGCAGATGGCAAAGCTGTTTGGTCAGCCACCGACCGGTAGACTCAAGGACGATTCACCCTTGAATCTCGCCTGGGTACATCGGCGTATGAGGTGGCCTACACCTACGACGACAACGGCAACCGCAGGACCGAAGTCGAGACGACGGACGGCGAGCCCACGGTCAGCACGCACTACAACTACGACATCGACGACCCCGCGGCGTACGGGACCATGCAGAATCGGCGTAAGCGCTCGGTCATCTACACCGTGGCATATTGGTCAGCGTAAGCGGGCGGGAGGGGCGTCGCCACCGGGAGCAGACTAAGGAGTTCAAGGATGACTATCGCCTCCGCAGTGGGATCGAGGCGACGAACTCGGAATACAAGCGCCCTTATGGCGGCGGTCGTCTTCGTGTACGGGGGAGTCCAGCCGTGACGCGGATGGTGAAGTTCAAGTTCATGGGCCTAAACATCCGGCGGTGGACGAAGCCTGCGCGAAAAACGCGGAATCAGGCGGCATAGGGGCTCTGCCGCCCCGTTTTCGGCGCCTCCCCAGCCCCGCGAACGCCCCGAGCGACCACCGACTGCCTGATCGCCTCCACCCCGCACCTACACTCCACCAAGCGCCCTCGCCTGACTCCTACGGGACTTCGCAAACGTGGTTCCTACGAGGGAATCAAGCGTTATCTGCCAACGCTTCCTTTACATGGGCGAAGGTTTCAGGCAAGAGCTGCTTGAATTCGTCCTCCGTCACAAGCTCCACAACCAATTGGCCCTCAGCATTCTCTACCGTGTACCGGTCCCCGGAGTAGATCTTGACGGAGTGGTCGCGAGATTGAACGGTCACGATGAGCACCGGCGAGTCAGGGGGCGTGCCTGCTGATTGGACGGATTGCGGCCCCTTTGGACTACAGCTAGTCAACGCCACGATCATCATGCCAGCAAGGCCAAGTCCTGCCCATCTCATGGTACCTGCCTCCGTACAGCGACAATCCGTCCCTATAGAGTATACGCCAACTCAGACCGTGGGGTCGCAGGCCAAGCGGTCATCTTGCCGCCGCGTAACTCGTGACGGTATGCCCAAGCCCGCGTGGCGACCCCCGGCAAGGCCGCTGATGAGAACGTTGATAAGAACAGCCAAGAAATCGCGGCTGGCGGCCTCAAAAGCGCGGTGGTCACAAGTTCGAATCTCATCACCCGCTTTCTTGAACCCCGGTGAACAGCGGCGCAAGTCGCTGCTTCTATAGGCACTTGCGCGTTGTCCCTCACCTGACACCCGCTCCCCGGTTCGCTGCAATCCGACGACCCTGTAGGCATGTTATTGCGTGCTGCGCATGCGCTGCTCGCTCGATGGGCACGTCGCACGTAGACCAGCAAAGTGACCACAACGCCCAGCAGCACAACGATAGTCTCAGCCCCAGAACGCGATGGACCAGCCCACCGGAGGAAGGTCTGCGGTATGGGCACGTTCATACAAAACCTAGCATGATCACGCGTAAGCGGCGATCAGCCCCCGCCCGCCGGGCGCGACGCCGTCAATATCAATGCGGACGCGATGGAAGCGTCTGGATCAGTGATTGTGGTAGGGGTACTCAGAACTCGCGCCGCTGGCGCGCGGGGGGGATATCGAGTTGCTGGCGGTACTTGGCAACGGTGCGGCGGGAGATCTCGATGCCTTCGGTCTTGAGTTGAGCGGCGATGCGGTCGTCGTTCAGCGGTTGCTTACGGTCCTCCTCGTCCACAATATCGCGGACCCGGATCTTCACGCTGTCCCAACTGGTGTTTTCGCCGGCGCTGGTCTCGGTCCCGCCGGTGAAGAAGTAGCGCAACGGGTAGATACCGCGGGGGCACTGCATGTACTTCTCCGCCACGGTTCGGCTGATGGTGGAAGGATCGCAGCTGAGCTCGACGGCGAGATCGCACATGCGCAGCACCTTGAGCCCCTGGGGGCCGATCTCGAAGAAGTCGCGCTGCTTCTCGATAATGGCCTGGGCCACATCGAGCAGGCGGCCTCGACGATACTGGACGGCGTCGATCAGAGCGTTGGCGGCGTCCACGTGTTTGCGCACGAAGTCGCGTTCGCCTTTGCCGTTTCGACGGTTCTTGAGGATCTCCACTGCCCGTCTGGACACCCGCAAACCCGGGCTGCTGCCCCGAGTCAGCCGCACGGTCAGCCCGCCGCCGCTGGACGCGTACTCCACGATGACATCGGGGTGGATCGGTAACACCTGACCATCGACCACCAGGTAGGCGGGGTGCAGCACCAGGGTGGAGCTGATCGCCCGCACCGCCTCGGTAATCTCCCCGGTGGAGTATCCGGTCGCCTTGGCAATCGCCGGAAAGCGGTTCTTGACCACGTCGTGGAGGTGGTCCTGGATCAACTCATGCTCGATCCGGTTGTCCCCGGGTAGGGCTTCGAGCTGAAGTAGTAAACACTCTTGATAATCGCGGGCGGCGACACCCACCGGATCCAACCGTTGAACCTGAGGCAAAGCCTGCCGGAGCGCGTCGACGGAAATCGGCGGGCGGGTGTTCTCGGCGATCTCCTCCAGCCGGGTACGCAGGTACCCATCGTCATCGAGATGGTAGACGATGGCATCACCGGCTCGACGAGTCTCGTGGTCGAGATCCAACACATGCCACTGTCCCAGCAGATGTTCCGCCAGGCTTTCGGGGCGGCTGGCGGTGTTGGCCATGGCGTCCATTTTGGCATCGCGTTCGCGACTGTCGAAGCTGCGCCGGGGCCGGTACGGCGACTCGTTGAAATCGAGGTCGTACTCTTCGGAGAGTTGGTCGAGGCGCCGGAAACTGTCCTCGCTTTCCGGCGCCGGGCTTGCCTCGGCGCCGGGGTCCTGGTTGGCGTCGGCGTCGGTCTTCTTGGCGGTCGGGTCGGCCAGCTCGAGGGCGCAGTTCTTCTCGAGTTCCTCGGCGATGCGGTTCTCCAGCGCAAGGTTGTTGAGCTGGAGAATATCCATGGACTGGATGAGCTGCGGCGTAAGCCGCTGCTCCAGCCGCATGTACTGACCCATCACGTGCGAAAGCGATTGCGCCACCAGCGCTGCCTCACCTAAACTACCCAGCTCAGAACGCCGCCCGGAGAATCTCCGATCCGGCAACCCAGCCCGCAGCAAGCCCCACGCCCGTCTATCGGGCAGGGCAACCTATCCATTATAGCACTTCTTTGACCGCATCGACCAGCGGGCGCAGCCCCAACTGGGGTCACATCGGCGTGCGGCCCCGGATTGCGGACTCCAGCATGCCGGGGGTGGCAAACTCGAGCTGAGAACCGACCGCCAGACCGCGCGCTGGTCTGGTAACCTTGACGCCCAGGTCGCTGAGCAGGCTTTCGAGATACAGTGCGGTACCATCGCCTTCGGCGGTTGGATTGGTCGCCAGCACCACTTCCCGCACGCCTGCGCTCTTGACGCGGTCAACCAGCGGTTTGATCGTCAGATCGCCGGGTTCGATACCCTCGAGCGGCGCCAAGTGTCCGAGCAGAACGTGGTAGCGTCCGCGGATCAGGCCGGTAGATTCGAGAGCCATCAGATCCTTGGGCTGCTCTACGACCCATAACTCCCCCCCGTCCCGCTGAGTATCGGAACAGATTGCGCAGGGGTCCGCCTCGGTGAGATTGTAGCAGGTGCGGCAGTGCTTGACGTTGTCCTTCACATCCAAGATTGCCCGGGCCAGGGCTTCGGCGCACTCGCGCGGTTCGCGCAGAATATAAAAAGCCAACCGCTCGGCGCTGCGTGCTCCGATCCCGGGCAGCTTCTGGAACTCCTCGCGGAGACGCTCCAAAGATTCGATCCGCGCCGCAGGCAAAGCCTCCTCCGATCCCTACTAGCGCCGGCTCACACGTGTTCCTGCAAGTCATCCGAGTAGCGCCCGTCAGGAAGCGGTCCCCACGCGGGAGCGCTTCTCTCCGACATCTCCGCTCCCTCACGGTCGCGGCTCGGTTCAGGACGCGCCATCAAACGACGCGTGTCGGAGCACTAGTGCCCTCCGCCAAGCATGTCCGTCAGCCCGGGAAGATTCAACCCCCCCGTCAGGCTGGCGAACTCCGCCTTCATCTGTTCGCG
>JAAEQG010000353.1 GCA_024231775.1 bacterium | reverse complement strand
GACCTACCCCACGCGGCGTGGGAGACAACATCCGAGAGTAACTGTTGCGATACCGAGGCGCTCCCAAGCCGTTGAGTCATGGAATTCCGGGCGAATCGTGGCGCTCTCTCGGCGGGGGGTAAACCCCCGCCCTACAACGACTTAGGCCCACTGAGCAGGCTATGGAATGGAGGGCGCCAAAGCTAAGAGCTAACCGCTAACAGCTAAGGGCTCCCGGCGAAGCCGGGTCGGCCAGTGCCCTGGCGGGGTCGCCGGGCATCAGCTGCATCACTCCAGGTGAATCCAACCTCCCGGACCATTGGGGACACCTCAGGATTGTCGGTTTCCAGGGTAAGCCGGTATTGCAGGTGGGTTGCGCCGTCGGCCGGGAAGGGCTCTGCGGGCCCGACTGCGAACCATTCGCCCATCGCGGCTGCATCGTCGCCCAGGCGCACCGCCATGCTCACCCGGGTCTCGGGAGGCTGCTCGGCATCGAGAACGCCGCGTAGACCAAGCATCCCGTCGGGCACCACGAGAATCGTGCTGGTCAGCTCACCGTAACTGTTGAACTGCCCGACCTTCCACCATGCCACCTCGCTCTCCTGGTCAGCAGTCGCCAGAACGTCCTGGGCTCCGTCACCATCCAGGTCGGCCGCGTGCACCGGCCAGGCACCCCGGAAAATTCGTTCCACGATCAGCGGCGTCCATACGATCGGGTCACCGCCGTCGTTGCGCCACAACATGATCCGGCTCATCACCTCTGCCGCTCCCAAAACATCGAGATCGTTATCGCCGTCGAGGTCGCCGACATCGGCAATCAGCGCGCCCCAGAAGCCGCCGCCGATGGTTTGCTCTGCCCACTCAACCGGGTCGCCGCCCAGGTTTCGCCACCAGCTGACGCGGTTGGCCGAATACCCGGCACCCACCACATCGATCGCACCGTCGCCGTCGAGGTCGCCAACCTGAACTCCGTGGGCGGCACCGAAGTCGTCGGTGATGGTCTGTTTGGTCCAGCCAGACCCATCGCCCGGGTTGCGCCACCAGGCCATCTCATCGCTCTCCAGAGCCGCGCCCACGATGTCAGTGATGCCATCGCCGTCGATATCTGCCGTTACCACAGCCCGGGCCCCGGGAAAGTCCCTGTCAACATCATTGCGGAGCCAATTGATAGGGTCCTGACCGTCGTTGCGCCACCAGGCGATGGTTTGCTCGGCAGCCGACGCACCGAGCGCGTCTGCAATGCCGTCGCCATCGACATCACCCGCGTGAACCCAGTGGGCGTTCACGAAGCCAGTAGCGATGGTATGTTTGGTCCAGGCAACCGGGGTCCCTCCGTCATTACTCCACCAGGCGATCTCATTGTCATCCCAGCCAGATCCCAGCACGTCGACGTCCCCATCGTCGTCGACATCTGCCGCATGAACCGAGCTGGCGCCGCTAAAATCGTTATCGATCGAGTGTTTGACCCACTGAATAGGTTCACCGCCGCCGTTGCGCCACCAGGCGATCTCATTGCCCTCCCAGGCCGCGCCCACCACATCCATCAGACCATCGCCGTCGATATCGCCAGCGACAGCCGAGCACGCGTCCAGGAAGCTATCGTCGATGGTCTGCTTGACCGGCACTTCCAAGATACTCGAAGACAGCACCATCTGGCCAGGAATGGCGAGCCATGAAATCCCCGCGGCATCGGCAGAGGTGGTGCCCCACTCCTCACCGGTTGTCGCCGCTATCCCGCCCGACCAGTCGGTCTGGGTAGCGTCACCAGCGCCGGCCACCGGCACGCCCAGGTTCAGCACCAGTGCCACCGTGAAACAACCCAAGATTCTCGAAAAAGCTCTCATCCTCTCCTCCTTGCCCCTGGGTCATACGGCTCCGGACCGCCCCAGGTTTCCCGGGAAAAAGGTGCAAGGTTTGTGGACTTGACGAGCTACCTCCCGGGCCGGGACATGCTAGGATGGGGATTGGCCCCGAGTGGCCGCGGAAGCGAGGACCCATGCTCAAGCTCCCCTATGGCATCGCCGACTTCCAGGCCCTGATCCGGGACGGCTACGTCTACGTTGACCGCACCGCCCACATCCACGACATTGAGGACCTGGGACGTCACATCCTCTTCATCCGTCCGCGACGCTT
>JAAEQG010000352.1 GCA_024231775.1 bacterium | reverse complement strand
TCATGTTCGATGACGTCCTCGTCACCCGAATGGATGATATGGCGTGCACCGTCGCCGGGAACGATCTGGTCACCTACACCCTCACTATCTCCAACCAGGCCCGGCTGCCCGGCTATGGCCTGATCGTCACCGACGACCTGCCTGCTTGGATGAGCCTGGTCACCTACACCGTGGCGAGCAACGATCCGAGCGCGCCGTCTGTACTCGTCGGGCCATCTCCTGGCGCGACCGACGTGCTCACCTGGAGCATTGACCACCTGACGGCCACCGCGCCCTTTGACCCGCTGGACCACCGCTACATCAACCTGACCGTCGTCCTGCTCGTTGACGACGACGTACCCGCCAACCTCGTGCTGCCCAACCAGGCATCCTTGGACTATGGAGCCTGGCCTGGGGCCACGCCGGTGGGAATAGAGCGGGAGTACAGCGGCGGGTCGCACTCTACCGCCGTGCGCACCATTCCCGGCGAGATCGGCGATTACGTCTGGGTAGACCTGAACCGTGACGGCGTCCAGGACGGCGGCGAGACGCCCATCCCGTCCGTCATCGTGGACCTGTACAACAGCGCCAGCGGGGCCTTTATCACCACGACCACCACCGATGGCGGCGGCCTGTACCTGTTCGAGAACTTGCCGCTGAACAAATCCTACACCGTGCAACTCTCGCAGACCAACTTTATCCCCGGCGGCGCGCTCTATCCCTACACCGCCACCCTCCTGGGCGGTGCGCCTTTCGACAACACCGACTCTAACGCCGACCCCAGCGCTTTCTTTAACGGCTTTGGCTACGCTGTCACCACCACCCTTACCCTCTCTCCGCTCATCACCCAGGACCTGAGCATCGACTTTGGCTTTTACGCCGGGCGCATCGGCGATTACGT
>JAAEQG010000351.1 GCA_024231775.1 bacterium | reverse complement strand
GCCAGAACATCTGCGGCGGGGAGCAGGTCGACTTTGAGTGTTGGGTGGCTTGGCCCGGCGCAGACGCGGACGTCCTCAGGATGCGCTACCAGTGTGGGTGCGCGAAGAAGACCATCGCCTTCGTTCAGGGCGACACCGTGCATTCGTACTCGCCCGTGAAGAACGAAGTTCGGATCATGGACGGCTCGAAGATCGAAGACCTGCAGTACTGGTACGAAGGGGCCCAACTGAGCCCCTGGCTGGCGGGCAAAATGCTCCAGGTCCTCAAGCTGATCGGGCGCGGTTGGGAACAAACGGTGGTGACCGACCCGGACACGGGCGCCGAGCAGATTCTTGTGACGTGCAGTCACCCGCCGTCCAATATCTCATTCCACCTGGTTGTGGACCCCGAGAGCAAGCTGATCCTGCGGGCGAAGCTCTGGAGGAACCTCCAGTGGGAGGGAGAGCCCGACCTCGACGCGCAGGTATTGACCTACAATCCGGAGATCCCCGACGGTTTTTTCAAGTTCGAGGTGCCGGAGGGCGCCACCGTGATAGACGAGCACGCAAACCAGGCCCGCTCCGAGCAGGCAGACCAGGCCCGCTCCGAGCGGGAGGTGGCCGGCGACGTCTTGCTCAATCGGGCTGAGCACATGTTCCACAGTGCAAAGCAATATGTCGAAGCGGCCAAGATCTATCAGCAAGTGTATGACCAGTATC
>JAAEQG010000350.1 GCA_024231775.1 bacterium | reverse complement strand
CTCGACACGGTGCGGGACGACACCCAGCACCAAACGCTCGTCGAGACCGCGCTGGCCTGGCTGCCCGGGAGAGAGGGCCGCCCTGGCTGGAAGCGTGTCATCCGGAAGCTCCGCGCCACGGTGCGGGACGATACCCATCGTCAGGCGCTGACCGAAATCGAGCGGGGACGCGAACGGCTGGATTTGGCCCACCCGGACTTTGAGACGCCGGGGGAACTCGCCCGCAAAGCCGCCAGCCAAGTCCTGCTAACCGGCCAGCCTGTTGGGCTTCCGCCGATGTGGTCTCACGACCGTCTACTCGCTCACAGCGCCATTGAGGACTGCCCGGGGGTGCGAACCAGCTCCGTCGGTGCGGGCTCCGAGCGACTAGTCATGGTCCTGCCCGTCGTCGACGACTGACCCTCGACCTCGCGGCCCAGGTCGCGGGGCCGTGAAAGATCGACGCCTTCCAGCGGAGCCGCTTCCAGGATCCGCTTGAGACTGCCCTCGGGTGCCCCCAGAGCCAAAGCCCGGCCCAGCACCCGCCCGGCTGCTCGGTTGCTCGGTCTTTCGGTCTTTCGGTCTTGCGGTCTTGCGGTCTTGACGTCTGCTGGCTTGAGCGCTATCGTTGAGATATGCCTCAGCCCGCCTTTGACCTTCGTCGTCCGGTCGATTCAGCCGCTATCTACGATCCACCTCGGCTCGACCGGAGCGCACCGGTTGCCTTTCAGCCCGCGCGCGACGTCGCCGCCAAGGACGACCCCTACTGGTTCGGCTGGCGGGAGAGCTGGGAGAAGTTGCCCGATGGTTCCAGGAAACTCCGGAGGATCCCCCTCACCTACGAGGATACCCTCAATCCCCAGTTAGGAGATCACGTGTCCGCGGACTCAAACCATAACGATCTGGTCACCATCGTCAAAGGCATCCTCCAACGGCGCTACGAAGACGAGCCCATGGTGGCTGTATGGAGCGAT
>JAAEQG010000349.1 GCA_024231775.1 bacterium | reverse complement strand
TTGATGCGCTGTTCGCGAACGGTGGCCCGCAGGCTGACCTGCGGCGGATCCAGCTTGACGTCCACGCCATCGACCTTGGCTTCGAGGGGCACGAGGAAGCTGAGCAGTTCTCCCTGGGGCTTGTTGCGCAGCAGGGTCTCGGCGCGGACCACGAGTCGGCGGCGTTCCGGGGGAATAGTGGCCAAACGTCGTTCGGAGATGACCACCTGAACGGTGTTTGGCTCGGTGGAGGGATCGACGTCGTAGTCATAGCTTCCCTGGTCGACCCAGACGGGAAGCCGCACAGTGACATCTCGGTCGATAACCGCCTGGAGGTACTCGGGGGTTACCGCGTCGACGATCAGCCCGGAGAACTGGGCTCGGTCTTTGCGCAGGAGTTCTAGTAGCGGGACACTAACGGCGCCGGTGGTGCGGGCCTGGATGGGGAGGGTGATGGTCAGCGGTCCAGCCTCTCGGAATCGAGTGATGACCTGCTGCGGTCCGCTTACGGTCACTTTGAACTTCTGGGCGTGGTCTTCCAGGGTGCGTACGGTGTAGGCTTCGCCGGCTGGCGCCTGGGGCTCGATAGCGACCTGGAGGGCCGCCGACGCGGTGAGCATCTGGTCGGCGAACAGCCAGACGAGTCCGGTCAGCACTGCACTCATGGCTATGAGTTTGGCGTGAGCCACCCTATTTCCCCTTGGCGGAGGTGGTCGCGGATGACCCGGCCTCCGTCTGCGGCGTTGCAGGCGCCGAACGCTCGGCGCCGGAGGGTCTTGGAGCCGGCTTGCCAGGGCTATGAGCAGGTGGCCCGGGCTCGTTCACCCGGATGCTGGCGTCCAGGGTTTCGTCGAGCAACCGGCGAAGGACGTCGGGGGCGAGCTGCCGGCGCATGCGTCCCCGGTGGGCCAGGGAGATGGTCCCGGTTTCCTCGCTGACCACGATGACCAGAGCGTCGCACTCCTGGCTGAGTCCGAGGGCGGCCCGATGGCGACTGCCGAGGCTGCGGTCTGCATCGTCAGAGTCTGCGAGGGGAAACTGGCATCCGGCGGCAGCTATTCTACCCTGGCGAACCACGACCCCCAGGTCGTGCAGGGCGGAGCCCGGCCAGAAAATAGTCTCCAGCAATTCGGCGCTGAGTTCGGCATCGAGGGGCACGCCGGACTCGACCAGCCCACCTATAGGTACGCGGCCTTCGAGTGCGATCAGGGCTCCGATCTTGTTCTTGGAGAGACTTGCCACGGCTTTGACGAGCGGACTGAGGAGCAGCTCGGCGTCCTTGCTCCAGCCGCTCAAGCCCCAGATTTCGCCGAGTCGAATCAGCCCTCGGCGCAGCTCGGGCTGGAAGGCGACGAGCGTCATCAGAAACACGCCACCGAGGAAATAGGGGTAGAGGAAGTTAATACGGGTGAAGGCGTACTTCTGGGCGACCAGGCGGACGATGAGGAAGCTAACCACCAGAATGAGGCCGACTGCCCGGAGCAGGCGTGCCCCGCGGGTTCCCTGCAGGGAGCGCAGCACGGCGTAGATCACCGCACCGATGAGGAGCATCTCCGCGAGGATCACCCACCAGGGGTAATTTCCACTTGTCAGTCGCTGCCCATAGTCAGCCAGCGCTCGGAGCAGATCAGATTCCGATAACAAGATCCGAGGCCCCCTCAATCGACGGTACCGCCCTCGACATGGGTGTTGCAGGCAGTCCGCCGCCGCAGTATACGAGGGTGGTGCCCCCATGCCAAGCAGTGACAGGCACAGCCTGTTTCGGCGGCGGGGCAAGTACACCTCCGGGCCTCGATGCGTTGACGGAAGGGGGAGCATGGTCTAGGCTACCGGGATTCCGGATCGCTCTGGATCAAGACCCGGATCGAGTCCACTGAGAACTGGAGGCGGTGCGATGCGCGTGCCCCGAGTTGTGCGGTTGGTGTCGGTGATTCCCCTGCTGGCGGGGGGACTGCTGTTGTGCGGATGTGAGTCGCCGCCGGCCCGCAAGGACCAGACGGCGCGGTTAATCCCCAACCACCGGCCTTATGAGCGGGACGTTCCACTGCCGGTGGGTTTTTCGATCGTGGAACCGGCGATGGAAGACTACTCCACGGGGCAGTCGCGAACGTACTTGCGGCACACCTATGCGGGGCGTGCGGACAAGTTCGCGGTGCGGCGGTTCTATCAGGAACAGATGCCGCTGCAGCGCTGGGTGAAGGTGAGCGATGGGGCGATCAAGGGCGAGTTTTCCTTGCGTTTTGCCAAGGGGGGCGAGCTTTGCGATGTGGACATCCACGACGAGTGGAGCATCCTTGGTAAGAGAACTGTGGTGCAAGTGAAAGTGGCGCAGGAGGAGCGGGGGTCGCTACCTCCGCTGGCACAGAACCGTCCATGAAAACCGAACGACGACAAGAACTCCGAAGTAATGACCTTGCCCGGATACTGGACGACAGCCGGGAGTTTCTTCGCGCGTGGGGTAGCTACCTCGTCGGTGGAATCGTCATCGTGGTCGTGCTGGTGGCCTTTGTGGCCTACCGTTCCCGGGCGGCGGGCCAGGATCTTCGCGATTCGTGGGACCGTCTGCGGGAGGCACGCCAGAAGTCATTCCTCACCCAATCGGGCGAGAAGCGGACAGACGCCGAGATCAATAGCGGCTTCGAGAGCCTGGACCAACTCGCCGAGGGGGTCACGGATGGCGACCTGCTGTTCGAGGTCCTGGTGACCCAGGCGCAGGTTGCGGTGCAGTTGTCGCGCATGGGTCCGGGCGGAACTGACTCGGGTTACCTTGACCGGGCGGAGAATGCCTACGTGAAGCTGCGGGATCGGCTAGCGGCCAACCCGCTGGCGGTGGCTACCGCGTTGGACGGGCTGGTTGCCGTCGAGGCGGACCGGTTCGTTGCGGACAGCGACCCGGCGCACAAGGAGAACGCCCGGCGCGACCTCGAGCGGTTGCGGGACGATTCACGTTTTGCCAACACGCCGTTCCAGCGGGCTGCCCTGGACCGACTCAATCGCCTGGACGAGGTCTTTCGTCCGGTCGAACTGGTGGCGGCTCAGCCGCCGGTCATTCGCCCGGTGGAGGAAGGTCCGCCGGTGACTCTGGTCCGACCACCGGATCCTTCGTCGGCTCCTGTGCCGGTTACGGCGACAATGAACACCCCGGGGGTCCTGGACATTGGAAAGTCTCCCGCTTCCGCCTCAGAGGAAGAAACCGGGGAAGCGGAAGAAGAGGATCCTGAAGGGGCGACACCCGCAACCGATGATGGATCCGTTGACTCGGAGGCCGACGGATAGGGCTCCCTGGTCGGACAATCTGCCCGGTCTACTGATCCGGGCGGGGGTACGGAGCGTTCGGGATCCGAGCGATGATCGGGGAGGTGATGCCGCTCCCATCCCCACCGCGGTAGACGGCCCGGCGCGGAGGGCCTGAATGCTCCGCGGAAGCACTCCGATGAGCACACCGGGAACGATGCGGAATCCACTCACTTTGGGATTCGCCGGTCTGGTAATCGTAATATCGATTACGGGCGCGGTTTACATGAAGCGGGTCGCCGACGCGCGCACGCTGGCTGGCGGCGTCCGCGAAGCTGTAGCCCATCCGCTCGTCGAGACCGTGGTGGTGGCTCCCCGGCGGATACCCGCGGTATTCGACGTGCGCGGGTTCCTCAGCGGGTTTGAAGAGGTTGCAGTTCGCAGTGAAGTCTCCGGGCGGGTGATCGACAAGCCGGTGTCCGACGGCCAAGTCGTCGATCGCGGCGTGGTGTTGTGCGGAATCGATGAGACGTTCTACTCCCTGGCGGTGCAGAAGGCGGAAGCCAACCTGGCTGCGGCGAAGGGGAGAGCGGAGGAGTCGGTTTCGGCGGTTGCTGTGGCCTTGGCCCAACAAGAGGACGCTAGGGCGGCGCGGGACCATGCCCAGGTCGAGCTCAAACGAGTGCAGGACTTCAGCCAGACACAGGATTCTGCGAAAATCGAGCTCCTCCGCTGCAAAACCCAGTGCAGGCGCGCCGAAGCCCAGCTACGTTCAGCCGAAGCGGCACACACCCGTGCAGAGAAGATCCTTGCGGTGAGCCGTAGCGGCGTAGCGCTCGCCGAGTCCACCCTGGCAGAGGCCCGTGAACACCTGAGCCGGTGTCGAATTGTAGCACCGATCTCGGGGGTGATCGATCGTACCGCCTGCGAAGTAGGCGAGTATGTAGCAGCGGGTCAGCCGCTTGGGGAGATCATTCATCTCGCCCGGATGAAGCTGACCGTGGAGTTGAGCGGCGGGCAGGTGGCGGCGCTGAGCCCGCAGACCCAGGCGGAGGTCTGGGTTGATGCGGTTCCCGGCGTGGTCTACCCCGCGGTGCTGGACCACGTCGCTCCTAAAGCGGATCCGCTGACCCGTAGGTTCCGCGTCGAGTTCCATCTGGCCAACGAGGACGGGCGGTTGCGGGCCGGTCTGTTCGGACGGGTGCGAATACCAGCCGGTAGTGAAGACGACATCACTGTAGTACCCCGCCGGGCGATCTTTCGCCGCTTTGGTGCTGATTTCGGTTTCGTGGTGGTCGAGCGCGAGGGCGGCTCGGTGGCGGAGTTGCGCCGGGTGACCGTGGAGGATCTTCCCGGCGAGTTGGAGCGGGTGCGCATCACCGAGGGGCTGGAGGTGGGGGAGCGGGTAGCAGTCAAGCGTCCGCGGAATCTGAAGAACGGGGCGCAGGTTAGTGCAACCGAAACGGGCGGGGACTAGTGCTTTGTCAACCGTAGTTCTTCGGGTGGCATGGGCAAACTCGTTTGCCCGTGCGCGTTGGTCTTCCAAGGACACGGGCAAGCTGCTGCTTGCCCATGGCACCCGTCATTGGAGGATTGACGGAGCACTAGTACCGTTTCCGGAAGGGGACCGCAGCGGGTTCGCCAGTTCCGCTTCCTAACGGTCGCGGCTCGGTTCATGCGGTCGCGGCTCGGTTTCTGCGTCCGCGTCGCTTCCTCGTATGGATGGACGATCATAGGCGCGTAGGCGCGGTACTCCCGGGGCCAGCACAGTGATATCGCCAGCACGATTCTCCGTTTCTCAAGCCGTCCTGGTGAATCTGCTCTTCTTTCTGTTCATCATTATTGGTGGGGTAATCTCCACCGTGTTGCCGGTGGAGGTCTATCCCGATGCGTCCCTGGACTGGGCGGAGATCAACACGGTCTGGTTTGGGGCGTCGGCGGAGGAAGTCGAGCGGCTGATCACCAAAGTGATCGAAGACGAAATCGAAGACGTACGCGGGGTCGCCCGGATGGTCAGCGATTCCTCCCCGAACATATCCTCGATCAGCATCAAGTTCCGCGAGGACCTTCCCGCGGTGGATCTGCAGGCGGCGTTTGATGACCTGCGGCTCAGTCTCGACCGGGTGGTGGATCTTCCGGAGACGGCGGAGGAACCGGAGCTGGTGCGGATCACCATGGAGGAGGTGCTCCCGCTGGTGCAGGTGGCGGTCGTGGACGAGGAGAATGTGGGTGAAGCCTTCATCCGCCGCGTTGCCCTGGATCTCAGGGACGAGCTGAGAAACGTTCCGGGCTTGAGCAAGATCACCCCGACCGGAATGCGCGACCGCGAGATTCATGTGCGTCTGGAGCGTCCCCTGCTGGAGCAGTATGGGGTGTCGCTTCAACAGGTCTCAGCCGTGCTGGCGTCGCAGAACCGCAACGTACCTGCCGGCCCGCTGGATGGCGGAGACACGGAGATCGAGCTGCGCAGCATCGGGGAGGCAGAGTCTCCCGAGGCTCTCGGCGACATCTGCATCGTGCGCAGCCCCACCGGAGGGCATGTCCGGTTGAGGGATCTGGGAACGATAGAGGAGTCTTTCTCCCGGGCTATCGTCGTCGGGCGAATCCGCGGCAAGCCGGCGGTGGCGCTCTACGTCGCCAAGCATCGCCAGGCGAACGCGCTCACCGTGCGCGATGCGGTGGAGGCGTATCTGGCGGACTACCGCGAGCGCCACGACCTGACCGGAGTCTCCGCCGAGATCACCGGCGATTCGACCACGATGATCTCCAGCCGGTTGGGGGTGTTGCGCAATAACCTGAGCGTGGGTCTGGCGCTGGTATTCATCGGAATGTGGTTCTTCATCGGGGTGCGGAACTCCCTGCTGGCGCTGATCGGGATTCCGTTTTCGTTTCTCTGCGCAATCATCTTCATGTACACCATCGGCGTGTCCTTGAACGCGGTGAGCGTGTTCTCCCTGGTGCTGGTCAGCGGGTTGATCGTTGATGACGCGATCGTGGTACTGGAGAACATCTATCGCCATGTCCAGGAGGGCAAGCCGCTCCGCGAGGCCGTGGTGATAGGTACCGAGCAGGTGATGTGGCCGGTGCTCAGTTCCACGGCCACGACAATGGCGGCGTTCCTGCCGCTGCTGCTGATGCCGGGGATGCTCGGGCGCTTCTTCTCGATCATTCCCAAGACGGTGGCGGTGGCTTTGCTGGCTTCGCTCTTCGAATGTTTGATCATCCTACCGTGTCACTACCTGGACTGGGGAGCGCGGCGCTCCAAGAAGACCCCCGAGCCCTCGGTTCCGTCTCCCGCTCCCCGGTCCGGCGGATGGCGGGAGCGTCTGCTGGGGCTGTATGACGCGGTGTTGGTTCAGGTGCTTCGCTATCGCTATGTGGGGCTGGTGGCGCTGACGGCGATGGGTGTGTTCGCCTGGCAGACCAGCCGCACGCTGACGGTGGAGATGTTCCCGTCTGACTTTCCGACGTTCATGGTGGACTTCAACACCCGGGAGGAGGCTGGCCTGGAGGAGACCACTCGGGTAGTCGAACACCTCTTTCCGGTAATAGACCAGTTCATGCCGCATGACGTAGCCCAGTACGCCACGATCATCGGCGCCCAGGTCAACGAGGACAACCGGCGGATTCTGCAAACGCACCTGGTGCAGATGTGGCTGGATGTTACCCAAGGGACCCATGGGTACCGCGACCCGACCGAGGTGATGAACGACGTGCGCCGGGCGTTAAACGAGTACGTCGCCGCACATCCGGAATGCGGGGTGAAGAACCTGCGGGCATGGTCCATCCGCGACGGCCCCCCGATGGGCAAACCGGTGGCGATTCGGGTGGAGCACACCGACTACGAGGTGGCCCGCGAGGTGGCGGACCGGATCAAGGACGAGCTGCGCAGCTACCCGGGGGTGCGCGATGTCACCGACAATCTGCGCATGGGTCACCGCGAACTTCAACTGCGCGTAAAAGAGGATGTCGCCAGTGAGCTGGGGCTGACGTTCCTCGACGTAGCCACCGCGTTTCGCGGAGCCAACGACGGGCTGAAGGTCGGGGTGTACAAGGATACGGAAAACGACGAAGACGTGGACATCAAGGTGATGTACGCCGACAAGTACCTTCAGTCCGTGGACGCCCTGGGCGACATCGACATCGAGACGCGGAACGGAGGCTGGGTGAAGCTGCACCAGGTCGCTGATGTCACCTTCGATCAGACCTATGCAAGTCGCTTTCACTACAACACCCGGCGGACCGTACAGGTGACCGCAGACGTGGACACGCGAGTCACCGACGCGAGACACGTCAGCGAAGCGGTGCTCCGCAAGTTCCTCCCGCTGACCGAAGAGGACAACCTGCTCAAGCTCGACGCCTCGGGCCAGTACGCCGAGACCAAGGAGAGCTTCACGGCGTTGCGCCAGTCCGGGGCGATTGCCCTGTGTCTGATCTACCTGATTCTGGCTTCTCAGTTCCGCAGCTACGTTCAGCCGGTCATCGTACTGATGGCGGTGAGCTTCGGAGTAGCGGGGATGGTGTTCGCCCTGGTGCTCAACGACTACTCGTTCAGCATCGTGACCGCCATCGCCATGGTGGGGATGTGCGGGGTAGCGGTCAACGACGCCTTGGTGCTGCTGGATTTCATCAATGTCGAGCGGCGCGGGGGGGCTTCGGTGGTGGAGGCTTTGCGGGTTTCATGCCGTCGGCGAGCCCGTCCCATCGTGCTGACCACCCTGACCACGGTTGCCGGGTTGGCCCCGATGGCCCTGGGGGTGGGCGGATTCAGCAAGATCTGGTCTCCCTTTGCGATGAGCATGTGCTGGGGGTTGTTGACCGCCACCCTGTTGACCCTCATCCTGGTGCCGGCGTTTTACCACATGGTGGAAGACGGGCGGGGATGGGTGCGGCGATGCGTCGGAGGGGAGGACGAGTCAACGCTTGGCGAGTAGTGCGTCGGAGCCCAGACCAGACACCATGAGGTTGGCGACCGTCCATGTGGCGGTGATAGGAGCTTCAATGAGGATGCCCTCAAAGGTGACCTCTGTGGTCCGTATTCCGAGATGCAGCGTCCGGGCTTGGCGATGCGCTGTTGCCAAGGCGGTTCCGCTTCGGCTGATCGTCGCGGGAGCGCTGCTGGCGCTGCCATCAACGGGGTGTTCGAATTGGCGATCAGCACCCGTCCGGATCACCTGCTGGGCGGCGCCGGACGGTCTGTATCCGCCTCCGGACGGAGACGGGGAAAGCAACTCGGTTTTCGACGCCGGAGCCAATTGCATCAAGCTCAGCGCCGCGCTGAACGAGACCGTTGCGTTTCGGTTGTGGCTGACCTACTCCGGTGACTCGGTGGGGAAGGTGGCTGTGGAGGTGGCGGACTGGCACTCGGGGCCGGCGACCCTGGCAGCCGAAGCGGTCCGCATCTATCGAGCCCACTCGGTGCGCATTTCGAGCTGGCCGGGATGGCACCACCAGACCATTGCTCCGGCAGCCCGGCGGGAGTCGGTGGAAGACGTACTGATTCCGGCGGTCGCTCCACGGGGCGGTCTGCCCTGGGCGATGTCCGACGGGGATACTCTGTCGCTCTGGGTCGATGTTCAGATTCCCAAGGGCACACGTCCGGGGACGTACTGGTCGAAGCTGCGGGTGGTCAGCGGGGGCGAGGTCGTCACCACGCTGGACCTGCGACTGGAGGCTCTCGGTTTCGTGCTGCCCGCGGATCCGGGAGTCGTGCTAGCCGCCGACCTGGACCATCGAGCCCTCTTCGCCCACCACGTGCGTTTTCAGGGGGCGCCCTGTCGGGCAGCGCGCATCGTCGCGGACAGTCCTATCCGGGCCGAGCTGGAGGCGGTGCTCGACACGGCTGTGCGCATGCTCCGGGATCATGGGATCAGCCCGCTGCTACCGACCCTGTATCCGACGACAACGGTGGATGCGCTCAACCAGGTGAAAGTACGGTGGGCGGACTACGACAATACGGTGGCAGGCTACCTGGATGGGGGCAAGTTCCTTGATCGTGCGGGTCTGGCGCTATGGAGAGTTCCGTTTGACGAACAGTTCCCGGTTCCGCCGAATTATGGCGCGATGCAGTCTCCAAGCTATTCGCTGCACCTTCGCCAGTACTTGGCTGAGTGCGCGGACCATTTCGCCGAGCGCGGCTGGATAGATCGCTCCTTTGTGGAGCTGCCTCGCGGAGACACGCCGACGGGGGAAGCGGTGCGGGCGGCGGAGCACTTCGGGCGCGTGGTTCGCCAGGCGGATCCGCGGCTGCGCGTCTTGTCCGGGTTGTTCCCGCAGGATCTGGGACCAGCCGGCTGGCCGGATTTTCCTGCGCTTAACCTCGACGATTGCGTGGATATCTGGTGTCCGGCGGCGCAGTTCCATGCTCGATCGGTTTCGGAGGGAGATGCGGCGTCGCCTCGGAGGTGGATGCGTGTGGACCGTCCGCCGTACAGCGGATCGACGGCGCTTGCAGCCTCCGTAGCTGATACGCGGGTGCTTGCGTGGCAAGCTATGCGCGAGGGCGCCGGGGTACTGCACGTGGGTCCGGCGAACTCCTGGCCGGAGGTCACCATGGGGCTCACTGCCCAGGCGTGTGTTGCGGCGCCGGCGGGTACGACGGTGGAGGTCGCACCCTTGGTCTATCCGGGATCGATTGCCGGATTGGCAGAGCCGATCGCTTCGGCCCGGCTTAAACGGTTGCGGCGTAGCCTGCAGGACCTGAGCTACGTGAGGTTGATGAAGGACAAAGGGGTGGGGCATATCGCGGAGGTGCTGTCCGGTTCGCTGGCGCCGTACGCGGGGTCGAGGGCATGTCGGTTCCACTACGCCGACCCGCGCGCCGCAGGCTGGACTCGCGATGCGCAACGGTGGATCCAGGCCAGGCAGATCATGATTAGCGAGTTGATCGGCGCTCTGGAGGCGGACCCGGTGGCCAAGCAGCCTCGCCTGGCGGCCCACCTCAACTGGCGCCGGTTCATCGACGCGGTGCGTCAGGTCCGGGTCACCGTCGAGGGGGTTCGCGTTCGGCCTGCATCCGGTACGGGAGTGCTGGGTCGGGCGCTGGTAGAGTGCACCGTAGCCATCCACAACGCAAAACGAACCGCGGCGAAGGGCTCGCTCAGCTTCGGCCCGCTTCCGGTAGGGTGGCGCAGCGCCAACGGTCCGGTCGAGGTGGAGGTGGCTGCGGGGGGGAGCGGGCGCGTGGTTCTCACCGCCGAAGCTGCGGTGGTGACCTGGAACGACAACGGTGTACGGCGTCTGCCCATTGAGTTGGAGCTGGGCGACGGCAGCGTGCACCGCATCTCTGCACGGATGAGCTACTGCGCGGCGCAGACGCTGCACAAGGACATCCGCATCGACGGTGACCTGACCGACTGGCCACCGGGGATGGGTAACCTGGCTGCGGACTTCGTGCTGGTTTCCGGCGAGCCTGCGGAGCGGACGGAGACGTCCGCCGGCCGGCCACGGTTGGGGACGCGGGTTTGGGCGCTGGCTAGCGCTCGGGCGCTGGTGCTTGCCTTTGAGTGTGGAACGGCAGAGGCCAACCCGGCTCTGTCCGCACATCGCAACGTAGTGTCTTATGACGACCTGATCCCGCTGGGGGAGGAGTCGGTGGAGGTTCTGCTCGACCCGACCGGAGCGGGAACGCATTCGCCTGCGGATCTCTTTCACGTAGTTGTCAAACCCACCGGAGCGGTCTGGGAGTTGGGCGTGGGGACGACGCCGCCCATGGGTCGGAGGCGGATCTGGGCGGCGGACATTCGTTACGCGACGCGAACCTATCCGAACCGGTGGATTGCGGAAGTCTGGATTCCCTGGGAGGCTTTCGGGGTTGAGGGTTCGCCCAGGCCCCACGCGCATGCCGAGCGTATCTGGGGGGCGAACTTCGCCCGATTCGACGCCCATCATCAGGAATATTCGAACTGGGCCGGCGCGGTCCGCAACGTCTACGACCCGGCTGCGTTGGGAAACCTATCGCTGCCGTAGGTTGGCGATGGCCGTCGGCTTGTCCCAACGCCGGTGGACTGTTCGGTGAGAGATTCGGGTCAGGCTCCGACCGCAGCGGTGGCGGGCTGTGCCGCGGCGCGTTTCTCCACCACCATGGCCACCTCCACGGAGAATCTCCCGAGGGGTGAATCGCAGGGTAGTACAAGGCGGGGCGCCTGCTTGGACTGCTGCACGGAATGCCCGGGGCCCACGATCACGTTGGGTAGAGAGATGCTGGCGTTGAGGCCTTCGAACTTGGCCTTTGCGCCACCGGCGACCATGTTGGCCAACTCTCCCAGGGCGTCGGCAAAGTCTTCGTGTTCTTGGGTGAGTTCCATGCCGGAGAACTTGCTGGCGGTCTTGATCGCAGTGTCCATCTTCAGACAGATGGCGACGGAACCCACAACGTCTCCGGAGAGCCCGATAATCGCCGACACATCCGCCCCCGGCTCGTGATCAGTCTTCACGAATGGCTTGCTCAGCAGCAGCTCGGTTGACAGCATGGTGGTGAAAACGTTCTTGATGGACTCGATAAACGGGTTGATGTAGCGCACGTCCATTGTGGTTCGTCCTGGTTTAGTCCTGTTCTTGCGACGTCTGGTTTCCTGTCCGCACGCGAGGCTGTCAAGTCTGGAGGCCTCAGCTTTGGTGATATCGGTTGGGTCGCCGCACGAATCCAAGAACTACTTTCAAGTACCTGGCTACCGGACGTTCTTGCCCAAAGGCGAGCAGCGGATACGCCGATACCACATCTGAGGGCCTGCCGGATAACATATGACTATTGGCGCTGTCGGGATACGACCATGATCGAACTGGACCCTTCGCTACTGGCACCGGACGTGGCGGTCCTGCTGCAGCTCCGCGGGGCTGCGCTCCCGCCGCTGGCGTGGCACCTGCGGCCGAACAACCCAGCCAAGCGAATGCTCGATGAACGTTCCCAGGACACGGCTTTGCTGAGCATCCCGAAAGTCATTGATGAGGGCATGGCTGGGGTTGTGCGGGCTGCGTTGTATCTGTGGAATGGTTGGGCAGACGAATGTCGCCAGTACGCGGAATCCGGTCCGCAGAGCGAACGGCAGTACCTCCTGGGGGTGTGCGCCCGGCAGGCGAATCAGTTGGACGAAGCGAAATCGTTCTTCCAGCAGGTACCCGAGCATCCGATCTACACTCCCATGGCCGAGCGGGCTCCGAAGATCATCGGGTCCGGTGGCGGGGCGATGCTGCAGAGATACCGGGCCATCCTCGAACAGGATGTGCGCTGGGAGACCTGTGCTTTCGTGGACCTGTGGGGACAGGCGGCGGCAGGCAAGCTCGGCTCGGCTGGGGAACAGACGGTCCAGGAGCTGCAATGCCTGGAGTTCGAGCTGCTCTTCAAGCACTGCTATGAGCAGGCCACCGGCCAGAAGCTACGCGCGCGGGTCAAGGAGACCATCGACCGAGAGGCGGTGGTCCGTATGCGCAAGAACCGGGAATCGCGGGCGCGCGAGGCGCGCGGGCGGCGTCCCGAAGCACAACGTCCAGAGCAAAAGACCGGCCCCGAGCCCGCCAAGCAGCCCGTGGCGGAACGGCCGAAGACCGACATCGTTTTGGCTTGCCCCAAATGTAAGACCAAAGCATCCATACCCATCTCCAGTCGTGGCAGCCAGCATCGCTGCACGAAGTGCGGAGCGTCATTCCTGGTCCCCCGGGATCAGGCGGCTGGTTTCGCACAGGCTCCGCAAACCTCGGCGAGCGTCTTCGGACTCCGCTGTCCGCGCTGCACCTTTGTCATGCGCGTTTCCGAGTCTGCACGCGGAAAGCAGGAGAAGTGCGGTAAATGTGGAGCCGCCGTCATGGTTCCGCCGCGCAAGGCAACGCCCGCAGCCGCAGCACCCGGCCGGGGTAAAAAGTAGCCACACCTTACCCGCGCGCCTCCAGGGGCAAATGCGCGCAGATCCTCTACCCCCTGGGTCGTTTTGCGGCGTATTGTCCGCGGATCACCCCGTCCCTCGGTAAAAGCAAAGCACCCGGCGGGGCGAGATAAGAACCTCGCCCCGCCGGGTGAACTCGCGCCTTCGTCCCGGCTACGCCGGAACGAAGGCGTGCTGTCGTTATACCCCTACATACCCCCTGCCAGCTGCTATCCCTGCGGTGCGCCCGCGAGGGCTGCGGTCCGCGGTGCGGCGGCGAGGATTTCGGCGCTGGCTTTGTCAGCGAACTTCTCGAAGTTCTTGTTGAATAGCGCCGCGAGTTTCTTGGCCGTCTGGTCGTACGCCGCCTTGTCGCTCCAGGTGTTGCGGGGCATCAGTACCTTGTCCGGTACGCCGGGCACCTTGGTGGGCACTTCCAGACCAAATACCTCGTCCTTCGCCCAGGTGGCGTTGTCCAGCGAACCGTCGAGCACGGCATCGACAATCGCCCGGGTGTAGCTCAGCTTCATCCGCGATCCGACGCCATGGGCGCCGCCGGACCATCCGGTGTTGATCAGCCAGACCTTGCTTTGATGCTGCTGCATCTTCTTCTTCAGTAACTCGGCGTAGACGGTGGGGTGCCAGACCAGGAAGGCGGCGCCAAAGCAGGCGGAGAACGTGGCTTCGGGCTCGGTGACGCCGACCTCGGTGCCCGCTACCTTGGCAGTGTAACCGCTGATGAAGTGATACATCGCCTGGGCGGGCGTCAGGCGGCTGACCGGCGGGAGTACGCCGAACGCATCACAGGTGAGCAGGACGATATTCTCGGGATGCCCCCCGACACAGGGGATCTTCACGTTGGGGATGTACTCGACCGGGTAGCTGGTGCGGGTATTCTCGGTGATGGACCCGTCGTCGTAGTCGACGGCGCCGTTGGCCTCATCGCAAACCACGTTCTCCAGGATCGATCCGAAGCGAATGGCCTCCCAGATCTGCGGTTCGCTCTCGGCGCTGAGGCAGATGGTCTTGGCGTAACATCCGCCTTCGAAGTTGAACACGCCCGCGTCGGACCAGCCGTGCTCATCGTCGCCGATGAGGCGGCGTTTGGGGTCGGCGGACAAGGTGGTCTTGCCCGTGCCGGATAGTCCGAAAAACAGGGCAACGTCACCCTTGGTCCCCTCGTTGGCGGAGCAGTGCATCGACAGCACTGACTGGGCCGGAAGTATGTAGTTGAGTACGGTGAACACGCCCTTCTTCATCTCCCCGGCGTACTCTGAGCCGAGGATGACCATCTCCTGCGCCGCGAAGTTGACGTTCACGCTGGTCTTGGTATCGACCCCCGGCGTGTTCGGATCCGCTTCGAGGCGTCCGGAGTTGTAGATGACCCAGTCGGGATCGCCGAAGTCTTTGAGCTCCTCAGGTGTGGGGCGGATGAGCATGTTGTGCATGAACAGGGCGTGATAGGCCCGTTCGCAAACAATGCGAATCTTCTTGCGGTAACGCGGATCCCAACCGGCGAAGCCGTCGATGCAGAAGACCTGCGGGCGGGCGCATAGGTAATCGAGGGCAGTCTTCCTGTTGATCTCGAACCCATCCTGCGGAATGGGCATGTTGATCGATCCCCACCAGATGTTCTCCTGGTTCGCCGGTTCCTTGACGACACGCTTGTCCTTCGGACTCCGGCCGGTCTTGGCCCCGGAGTAGGCGATCAACGCTCCCGTGTCGGCTAGGGAGCAGCCCTTCTCCACCAGAGCCATCTTGTAGAGCGTCGGAACCGAGGGGTTGCGATGAACCTCCGGACCAGTAATACCACTACCACTGAGATCGTAAGACATGGTCTTTTTCTCCACGCGTAGACAGGGACGAGCAAACCCAGCAGCCACGGCACCCGATACCGTCACGGCAGGGGTTACCTAGCCTACTACAACGAACATCGGCTTGACAACCCCCACACGTTACATTTGAAATTCATCTTCCGATTGTCGACCAGGAAGGGCGGCTTGAGGGCGCTTGTGGAACCCACGGACCGGTTAAGTACCTCCTCCGCCTCGACCGAAAGAAACGCTCAATCAGCCCCAACAAGGCCAAGGGCGTCTGCCCCACCAGATTCACCAGCTCTGGGGGAGCGGAACCGCATCCAAGACCCGGTGGAGCATCGCCCACTCGCGGACGCTATAATCCCGGCACTTCTTGCGCAGGAGCGCTCGATATCCCCATAACGGAGGGTTTGACATGAGGATCGCCGTCACGGGAGCCACCGGCTTTTTGGGCAGGTACGTTATCAATCATCTCACCGGCGCCGGACACGATTGTCGCTGCTGGTATCGCCCGGCGAGCGATCGCAGCGGGTTCCGCTCCGGGGGGGCGGATATCGACTGGATACCCGGTGAGCTCGGCAAGCAGGACGACGCCTGCGCCCTGGTTGAGAAGACCTCCGCCGTGGTTCACGCCGCGCTCTACCGGCCGGGGGCTGGATTCCGCGGGGCGGAAGGTGATGTCCTCGAGTTTGTGGAGAAGAACGTCAGCGGATCGCTCATGCTAATCGAAGCAGCCCGCCGTGCGGGGGTGGGGCGCTTTGTGTTCATCGCCACGTGCGCGGTGCATGAAGTGATCCTCGAGGACCGCAAACTCGACGAGAGTCATCCACTCTGGCCGACCAGTCACTACGGAGCCCACAAGGCCGCTCTGGAGAAGTTCATCCACAGCTACGGGCTGGGGCAGGGTTATGACATCTGCTCCCTGCGCCCCACGGGAATCTACGGCTTGGCCCACCCACCGGCAGCCAGCAGGTGGTTCGAGCTGGTGCGGCAGGTGAAGCGCGGTGAACCGGTGCGCAGTCGGAAGGGAGGGAAGGAGGTTCACGCGGCGGACGTCGCCAAGGCGGTTGGGGTCCTGCTCGAAGCCGACGGCGTCGCCGGCCAGGCGTACAACTGCTACGACCACTACGTTTCCGAACAGAGAGTGGCGCAGATAGCCAAGGAGCTTTCGGGAAGCTCCAGCGATATTGCAGACCTCAACAGCGGCCCGAAACACCAGATTGACACGCAGAAGCTGCGCGCCTTGGGTATGGAGTTCGGAGGGGAGGAGCTGCTCCGCAGCACTATCGCCGAGATGCTGGAGCATGTGTGACCCGGAGGAATCCTCGGGTTGACGAGATCGGACGCCGTCTGACAATGCGATACTCAGGGGTCGGTAGGACGCCGGCTCTGCTCGGGGACGCAGTTGGTTTCGGGTGGCGGAGTTTAACGGAGGTGTGGGCGATGATGGCCCCGCTCGACGGATCGCGGCGACTCGGCGCAATAATCATCCTGGGGTTGGCTGCGGGACAGACGACGACAACGATGGCGCAACTCAGAGGGCGGAACGTGGCAGAAGCTGACTGGTCCAACCGTTACGATCGCGCGCGGGCCGCCGTACTGGCGGAGCGGGCTGCGGACTGGCGCAACGGCGCTATCGTTTACCAGGTGATCGTTGATCGCTTCGCCCCGTCGGATGATCTGGACGCGAAGCGACACCTTTACCCAGCCCCCAAACGTCTGCGGGCGTGGTCCGA